>JAANWY010000321.1 GCA_018263655.1 Anaerolineales bacterium
CCTGAGTTCATCGAAGGGGGTGCGGCTTGTTCGAAGAACCGTCGCAAACCCGCACCCTTCGATACGGTCTCCACTTCGTTTCGACCTACTCAGGATGCTAGTCCTGATACATCCTGAACGGTTACCATAGCGTAACGTTGTCGGGTACGCTTCGTATTCAATAAGTGTCTTCTCAATATATGGGGGGACATGTAGGACGATTTGGTAAATCGTCGGGTCGAAATACCATTTCGACCTACATAGCCCCGAAATATTGAGATGATACTTCAATAATCGAATTTGTTGTCCTGCTGAGAGGCGCCAGGCTCTCAACCCTGCCCAGTTTCTATCGAAGGCGCGCTGGCCAATCTCTCTTTTTTGTGGGCGAAGCGCTGCCTAATCTCGGCACGTGCAGTGTGTTGTGAGACGACACAACACGTGTGTTGAAACGTGACACATGCGCTGGGCAGTTGGCATCGCTATCTTTTTTTCCTGAAATGTGGGAGGCCCTGTGTGAAAGTACTAGTCGCAACCTCAGACCTCGCCGTATTCGACGCCTTTGAAGGTGTCGATGGCGTCGAGTACGAAGAGGCCCTGTTTACGGGTGGTCTGTACGAAGAGCTGCCCGGCGCCCAGCTCGTGATCGTCGATATTGAGCAGCTCGTGCCTCACCCCTACAGCGTCGAAATGGTGCGGGATCTGCTGGAAAATTCGGAGGTGCCGTGCGCTACCAGCGAAGAGTTTCTCGCTGAACCCGATCGCTGGATTATGGAAGCCCGCCGTGTGCGTGGCGAGATCACTGGGCTGCCGTCCAAGCGGTCGATCGCTTTCGCCTCGTATTCGGGGGGGACCGGCAAGACGGTCCTGGCCCTCGATACAGCCCTGCACTTCGCCCGGCGCACCAAGCTGCCCGTGCTGTTGACGGAATTCATCTACGGCGAGTCGGGCATTGCGGCGTTGATTGGGCGAGATGTTCCCCATCTCTTCGACCTGGCGACGCAGCCCGATGCGCAGCCGGCAACGTGGAAGGGCGTCACCGTCGTACCCATGGACTACGACAACTGCCGCGACCTGTCGGTCCAACTGATCGGCAAGTATCTCAAGGAAGCGTTCGCGCGGCACGTATTGACGGTGGCCGACGTTCATTTCCCCCACGCCTTGCTGAGCGGGATCAGCGAGGAGATCGATCAATGGTACGTCATCGCGACGCCCCGCCCCGACGCTGTCGAGAACGCACGCAAGTTGAAAGAGGAGATCGGGCGCCGCGCCGGCGTTGTTCTAAATCAAAAAGGTACTCTGGACGGCATTGCTTTGAGCGGCATCGAGCGGACGCTGGACCTGCCTGACGTGGGTCAAGCCGACCGCTTCGAGGGTCAGCTGGGCAAGGCGATGCTTATGGAAACCTACGGTGAGGAGAATTGGAGGCAATATGAGCCGAACTTTGTTGCTCGCATTGGCCGTGCTCTTGGGTTTGGCCGGAATAGCAATCAGTCTGGCTGACGTTCTGCAACCTGAACCACCTGAGCCCGAAATCACCATCGCGTTCGCCCAAGAATCCATCGAAAGCGGCGTCATTGTCGAAGCCGGCATGCTGGGCGAGCGGACGGTGAAGGCGAGAGAGGCGCGAAGACTGGGCGCCTATCATTTGGAAGATGCGGTGGGCATGATGACCATCGCGCCGATTGAACCGGACACAATCATCGGCCGTGGCGAAGCCAAACCTGTACAGGAGGTGCGGCTCGTCAATGATCTGAACAAAGAAATCACCAGCTTCTCCGGCCGCTTCGATGAGATGGTCGGCGGCCAGCTGAAGCCTGGCGCGCGGATCAACATCTACGGCTATCACGAGGGCCGGGATAGGGATGACGTGGGCGACATCACACTGGTCGCGCGCAATGTGTGGGTCGTCGATGTGCGCGCCTCGTCGGGCGAGGCAGCCGCTCGCCCGTCACCTACGCCTGATTCAAGCGGTAGTGGCGGAGGCGGCCTGCTAGGCGGCTCTAGCTTCGTGGGAAGCAGCGAAGTGCCGGCCAGCGTCATCACAATAGCAGCCGATCCGGAAGTCGTCTGGAAGATCATCCAGGCGCTGGGCGCTGGCGGCTATCAGGCGTGGGTCACCCTGGCCGGCAACCAGGCCTATCAGCCGACGGCAACGCCTGGACCCACCAGCCAGGCGACTTACACGCCCTTCCCGACCTATACGCCCTTCCCATCACCGACGCCGTTCCCCCAGGTCGAGCAAGAGGGGCCGGCCGGCACACCGACGCCGGGCAGCCTACCCACAACGGGCGGCCGATAGTCGAAGCATAATCGAAGCATAATCGAGACATAATCGGCGTGTTGGGCGAAGGTCTCCTGACCGAGCCCGATTCGCCTCAGTCAGGAGACCTTCGGCGATCAAAAGAAGCATAATCGGGGCATAATCGGGGCATAATCGAGGCATAATCGAGGCATAATCGAGGCTAGGGTATCAACACTATGCTTGAGACACCAACTCGCCATCTCTCTGTGGATGGCCGCGACGGTCGCGACGGCTACGACTACAACGCACTTGTCACGAGCGTCCAGGATCACTTGATCAAGAACGAAATCTTCGTTCCGCGCTGGCAGCGGGAACCTCGGGAAGAGGAAACCCTCGCCTTCCACGCCAACGTACTGCGCGCACTGAAGGCGTCGGGCGTCCGAATTGCCGAAGAGGATCGCCAGGCTGTGGCCCAGGAAGTCGCCAAGCGCATTATGGGTATGGGCGTCCTGCAACCCTTCCTGGAGCGTGAGGGCGTCGAGGAGATCATCGTGCGTGACGGCTTCGTGCAAACTGAGCGCGACGGCCAAATCCGCGATGAAGGCTATCTGGCTCCCGACGAGTATTTCTATCGTTTGGCTCGCCGTATCGCGGACTTGGAGGGCAAGGAGCTCGGCGCGGAAGAGCCGCAGATCAAGCTCGGTCTGCCCGATGGATCGCGCCTCACCGCGACGATCCCCCCCCTCTCCCGCGAAGGGACGGCCATGAACATCCGCCGCTTTTCCATCAAGAGGTTCACTTTCGACGACTTGATCGAGCGGAACGCCTGCGACGCGGAAACGGCGGAATTCCTGGCGAAGGTTGCGCGTACCATGAGCACCAGCGTCGTCTTCTCGGGCCGCCCGGGTTCTGGCAAGACCACTTTCCTCAACGCCTTCTCGCAGTACATCCCGCCTCACGCCCAAGTCTCGTGTGTAGAGACTTTCCACGAGTTGCAGCTCGCCGTGCCCCACCTGCACCACTTGGTCGTCGAGGAGAGCGAGATTGTGATGGGTGACGCCATCAACACCACCATTCTGCGGATGCGGCCCGACATCTTGGTGATTGGTGAGGTCGTTTCCACCGAGGCGGTGCAGTACATCATGTCCCTGAACCTGGGCATCGTGACCCACACTACGACGCACTCGCACAGCGCGATGCTGGCCCTCAAGCGCCTGGAGACGCTGTCCCGCCGCTCCGATATTCCGCTGTTGGAGCGCCGGGAGATTATCGGGTCCGGTCTCAGCTTCGTCATCCACCTGGCGAAGGAGTACGACTATGAGCGGGACAACTACCGCCGGCACCTGCAGGAGTTGATGGCGATTGAGCGTGTAGAAGGTGAGCGGTACATCGCCCATGTGCTGAAACGCTGGGACCCAGATACCCGCAGCTACACACCATTCCAAGAGGATCCTGAGCGATGGCTCAAGCACTAACTCTCGGCGCTTCACTGCTGATTCTCGGGTATCTCCTCATCGACGAGCTTCTGTTTCGGGCACGCCCCACGCTCCGCCGGCGTGGCCTCACCCAGTTGCCGCGGTGGAGGCGCCTGGACTGGAAATCGTATATCCCAATTCCGATTGCGCTGTTCTTTGCCTGGCGCTTCTGGACCATGCCGCCCATTATCAGCATCTATGTGCTGATCGTTGGTGGTGTGACGTCGCTCTACATGGCCAACAAGGCCGGCCTCAGCGAACGGGTGTTGGTGGATAAGCAAGTGGCCGAACTGACGCGCGCTTTTCACAGCATCTACCAACTGAAACCATCGGTGTTCTCTGCGCTGGAGGAGTCGGGCAAGAAGATCGACGACCCGCTGCGGTTCTACGTCATGCGGTGCGTCCAGGGCTTCTTTGTGACCGGCCAGCCGACGCGAGCTTTCGACGAACTTCGGTCCCGCGTGAACAACCCCTATCTCGATCAGTTCGTCTACGTCCTGGATCGGGCCGAGACGTCGCGCCGCGAAGAGATTCTGAAAACGCTCAGCCGCCTCATTACGCGACTCGAGCAGGTAGAAGAACTTCGCTCCGACACAGAAGTGAACCTGGCTGTGATTAGTGGACAGACGTTGTTTATTCAGGCGTTCAGCATTCTGCTCATCGCCGCCATCGCGTTGGTCCCGCCGCTTAGAAATGCGTATACGAATTCGGTTGGGGCTCAACTGCTGTTCGTCGGGCTCGCGACAATTGGCGTCCTGACATCGTGGGTCATTGATCGCAAGACTGCTGAGCTCAAGGAGCGTGTGCTGTAATGGGTATGGGATTTGGACTGCTGTTGGTAGCTATGGCGATCTTGGTCGTCTTGTGGGATGACGCCGTCTACTGGCTACAGCGGATTTGGCGGTTCCAGAAGGCACGCTATCCATGGATCGAGGATCTACGGCAAGGCCGGCTCTGGCGTCGGCTGCGCAGGAAAACGCACCACGAAACGGATTTGGTGACGCTCCGCGACTTCGTTCTCACCCTCCAATTGGCAACGTCTTTGGAGGATACGCTGGCCGGCGCACTGCGCAGAGCGGCCACCTACATGGAAAGTCGCGGTGCGTTTGGGGAGCGGTTGATGGTTCAGGTACGCAGCCGGCTCACCATCTCGCCTGAAGCGGTGATCGAAGGTCTCGCCGAGGACTTCGACTCCGAAGAGCTGCGCGAGGTCATGGAGCGGCTCGACCTGGCGCGCGACAGCGGTCTCTCTTATGCTGACGCGCTGGCCGTGAGTGTGGAGGATATCGAAAACAGGATGCGGCGCCAGATCGAGAAGGACATCCAGCGTGCGCCCCTCATCCTGACAATTCCAATGGTGGCCGGCGTGTTCTTCTCGGCCTTGATGCTTCTCATGTACCCGCTCGTCGCGTCATTGATCAGCAACTTGGCAACCGGGCCATGAGTAGAAGATGGAAAGGGGAAGGTGGAGAATTGAGTCCATCCTCCGCCTTCCCCTTTCCATTTTCCTTATTAGGACTTAGGACTTTGGAGTTTTCAACACAACGAAAGAAGGAGGTGACCTTGATGTTGCAAGAGTTCAAGCGTTTCATCTATGATGAGTCCGGCCCTGAGCTGATCGAGTGGGCCGTTGTAACCATCATCCTGCTGTTGGCCACCATCGTTATCCTCGGCGCGATCCGAGGCGCACTCGCAGATATCTATCGGAATATCCTGACGTATCTGCAGAGCGATACGCTGACAGCCGAGGAGACTCCCTAGGTGGTGGAAGAGGGATATACGCGCAACGTCCCCGGAAAGCATGCGGTTGGGTCTCCACAAGCGGTGGAGGCGTAGCCGCCTGTAGTCGACGAAGGTAGACAGTTTCGGGGGCGTGACAGGGTAGGAGGTTACGTCCCCGCGTCACCTTTATCGTGTATTTACCTTGACAATGTTAAATTACATGGCGTGTTGGGCGAAGGTCTCCTGACCGAGCCCGATTCGCCTCGGTCAGGAGACCCTCGGCTATCAAAAGACTGTTTCTGAACCGAATTCAACATTGTCAAGTTACTGATGGAGATGTGTATGCTTGACGAAATTCGACGCTTTCTGCACGATGATTCCGGCCCAGAGTTGATCGAGTGGGCCGTGGTGACTGTCGTGCTCCTGACAGCGACGTTCGTGATCCTCGTTGCCATCGGGGGCGCGCTGAAAGCTCGCTTCCTGGCGATCCTGTGTGATCTCGCACCGCGTAACGACCTGTGTTAGGCTTTGCTCCAGAAGCGCTGGGGCTCCGTCTCGGGCTGAGCGCCTGGCTCGTTGCCATTGCGATCTGGGACGTTCGGACAACGCGTATCCCCAACTGGCTGACGTTTCCCGTGATGCTGGCAGCCGGCGCCTGGCGCCTTTACCACAGCGTGTGGATCGTCCTGCCCATTTGGGTGTTGATTTACATGATCTGGCGTGTCAACATTATCGGCGGGGGGGACGCGAAGTTGCTGATGGGGCTTTTCGCCTTGTTTCCTACGTTTGACTTCGCTTTTCTGTTTGCGGCGGTGGTCCTGGTCGCATCGTTGCCGCTGCTGTACCGTAAGCACTGGTGGCGCCGGCCGGCTGGGGTGGCCCAGGGCGTTGTCCAGCGCATCAACTCCGGTCAGATCTTCCCGACTCAGGAGGAACTACACACAGAAGGGCAGCAGTACGCGTGGACCTTCTGCCTGCCCGGCCTGATCTACCTGTGGTGGCTATGGTGAAGCTGGAGGCTGAAAATATGGAAGATGGAAAAGGGAAAATGGAAAAGGGGAGATGGAAAGGGGAAAATGGAGAGAGGCGTCCATCGTCCATTCTCCATCGTCCATTCTCCATCATCCATTCTCCACCATCCATTCTCCATTCTCCATCTTCCTTCTTCCGCGATCGGTGGGGGGCGGTGGCCGCGCAGACTTTCCTCCTGCTACCGATTTTCGTCTTGGTCGTTCTGGGCGGGTACGAGATCCTGAAGGCTATGTCCGTCAAACATGCGCTGCACGAGGGCACGTACCAGGCCGTGCGGTACCTGGCCCTCAATCCCATTTCGAGCAAGAACCCTCGGGTGTGGGAAGACGTGGCCGAGACGCTGATCGTGCAGGAACTGGAAGATGCCGTCGGGCAGCGCCAGGCCCGTATGGTCAAGGTCCAGGTCATACCGCCCCGGCGCACGCCGCCCTGTTACTACAGCGAAACTTTCACGGTCCGGACCACGCTCCGCTGGTACTTCGAGGTGCCCTTCGCGCGCGACCTCCCGCCGGCAGTCAATATGCGGGAAGAATACAGGAACGAGCGCTTCGTATGCAACTGACGCCGTCTACCCCTTGGCTTCGCGATAGTCGAGGCAGCACCATTATCCAGTTTGTGCTGGTTCTGCCGATCTTTATCATTCTCGTGTTCGGCTCCTACGAAATCTGGAAGCTCGTGCATCTGAAGCGGAGCCTAGAGGCCGCCACTGTTCAAGCGGCACGGTATTTGTCCATCGAGGGCTCCCATTTGGATAAGTACCCCGAGGACTGGGAGGCGTATGCCTGGACAATTGTCGCCCAGGAACTCGAGAATGAGCCGCTGCTGCAGGACGAACTCAGTGGTGGGGAACTGTGGATCGAGGTCGATACGCGCTTCAGGTTCGGGGAACCAAGGTGCCCTGGCGAGGACTCAAAGAATGCACGAGAAGCGGTCGATCGCGCAGAGCGCGCTCAGTTCTCCGTCTACAGCGAGCTGCGAATTCCCTCACCGATTCACATCCCACTGGTTGGTACCGCCGGCAATTTGACGTTGACCGAGCGCCACTGGCGCTACAGAGAATGCGGGCCCAATACACTCCCCACTCCATCGTTGCCATGAACAACTCTCACTTCCTTCACGATCGACGCGGGGCTTCGCTGGTCACCTATGCGCTGGTGTTGCCCCTGCTGATTCTGGTCATTTTCGGGGCGGCCACAGTCTGGCGTGTGCTGTCCATCAAGGAGTCCATGGATCTAGCGACTTACGAAGCGGCCCGATACCTCTCTCAAGTCGGCCGGGACCTTGGCAACAGGCCGGGGATATACTACGATGTCGATGCTTGGGAGCGAGAGGCTCATGAACGCGTCGACGACTGGGTGCAGGGCCAGATTTTGCGGAATCCATTCGTCGGTGGTGAAGATACCCTTGAGATCACGATTCGGGGGCCGGTGGAGTTGGATTGCACGCCGTGGCTCTCACCGAGACACAATCGCGCTGCAGAGAATGTGCGCTTCACGGTATCCACCAGCCTGAGGCTTCAATCAGCGGTCGAGATCCCCTTCATGTCTTCTTGGACTTTTACGTTGCACGAGCGGCACAGCGATCTCGTTGAGTGTCCGCGCTATTTCAACGATCCACCCGAAGAGGGTGACGTTTTCTAGCGAACGCGCCGAGTACAGCTTCTGCCTCCCCTCTGGAAAGCGGAGATGGGTCACTCCATCTCCGCTTTCGGCTCTGCTTTCGGCTCTGCTTTCGGCTCTCAGTAGTGTAGGTCGATTTGGCAAATCGACTCAGGGTGCATCCCACATTTGTCAATGACGCAATCATCATCTGAACTCCCGTACCAGTATGAGTCACCATCTCGAACCCTTCGACAAGCTCAGAACGTCGCAAGTTCGAGCGTCCGGACGCCGCAACTTGTTGCGGGCTGAGAGCGTGGGCCACCGGCTTTACAAACCTGGGATGCACAAATCGACTCATTCCTCCTTGACCAATCCAGCCTTTTAGTATATCCTTCGGGGTCGGAAATAGGCAGCGGCAGATTGCTGTAACGCCTGCATAGATTAGGCAAATTAGGGAGGTAAACGCGTGAGTGAAGAAGAAAACAGAGGCGTAACGGTCGCTGAGGCGACCGCTGAAGCTAACACGGATGTCGAGGCAGCGACCACTGATACAGTCACTGAGGCAGATGTCGATACGGGCGACGGCGCACCGGGGGCGGAAGCCGGCGAAACAACAGTCGCCGCGGAGGCAAGCGAAGAGGCCGACACAGCGAGCGCCGAGGAGTCCGAAACGGAAGCTGCGGTTGTCGAGGAGCCGGCGGAGGCTGAGGTGGAGGCGCCAGAAGCTGAAGAGGCCGAGGGGCCGGCGGAGCTAGAAGAGCCGGAAGCTGCTGTGGCTGAAGAGGTGGAAGAGACCGACGAAGAAGCTCAAGAAGCGACAGCCGAAGCTGCGGAGGAGCCGGGCGGAGCCGAGAAAGAAGCTGAAGAGAAACCCAAGCCCAAGCGCAAGAAGAAAAAGAAGACCCCACTCTCAGAACTAACATCCGGCGCCGAAACTTCTGGTCGCGTTGTCGGCATCGCCGATTTCGGTGCGTTCGTGGATATAGGTGCTGATACCGATGGGTTAGTTCACATTTCAGAGTTGAGCGAAGGTCGTGTGAAAAAAGTCTCTGACGCCGTCTCCGTCGGCCAACAAATTGATGTGTGGATCAAGGACGTTGACGTCAATAAGGAGCGCATCAGCCTCAGTATGAAGTCCAAGCCCGACTATCGCCTGAGTGACCTCAAGCCGGGGATGGTAGTCGAGGGTGTCATAACGGGCATTCGCAACTACGGTGCGTTCGTCGACATCGGCTCCGAGACTGAGGGTTTAGTGCACGTGTCTGAGATGGCGGAGGGCTATGTCAACAAGCCATCAGAGCTAGTTTCGGTAGGCGAAGAGCTTGAGGTTCAAGTCAAAAAGGTTGATCGCCGGCGCCGGCGTATCAGCTTGAGCATGAAGGGTGTGGGACATTCAATGTCTCCACCACCTTCGCGAGATGAGGTAGCCGACCAGCCAACCGCTATGGAACTGGCGATGCGGCAGGCACTTGGTAACCTAGAAGAGGAGATCGACGAAACCTCGGAAGCGCAAGGCGAGCGTGATGCCAAAGGCGCCAGCCGTGATGAGCTGAGTGATGTCTTCAATCGAATGCTCAGCGAATACGACGAAGACGACACTTGAGGATTATCGCCTGGATCACCGCTGTTTTTGGCGCCCTAGTCATGGGAGTGGCCATAGCTTCGCTTCTAGACGAATTGCTGGACCGGCCAGAGAAACTGCAGCTTGACGGCTGGTCACAGAAGGCGATTGCACGCGTTGCGATCACGATCGTTGTCGTCGTGGTGTCCATGGCCGTTTGGATGTGGCTGTGGCTACGGTATGTCGTCTAGCCCGGTACTACTAGAGCGCGGATAGCGCAGACACCGTGGTCTGGCCGACAAGATTGCATCGGCGTCACCTCCAATTCGAGATTGCGTGATCGCAAGATCTTGTCTAGCTGGCAAACAGGCAGGCCCATCACGCTCGCTGGACAACCATCCAGGCGCGCCACTGGTGCGAAGTCGTCGTATTGGATTGCGTACGCGCCGGCCTTATCCATTGGATCACCGCTAGCGACATATGCAGTAATCTCCTCGTCGGTATATTCTCGCATCCACACACCGGTGGGTATCACCGCCGTGTCTACCTCGCTAGATGGGGCATCCAGAACCGTGACTCCGGTCAAAACTTGATGCGACCGACCGCGTAGCCGGTGCAATATCGCTACTGCATCGGACCGACTAGCCGGTTTTCCCAGTATCTCGTCATCCAAGACAACGAGCGTATCGGCAGCTACGATTAGGCTGCCAGTCCGGGCACCCACAACGGATGCTTTGCTCCGAGATAGCCGAGCCACTGTCTGGGCCGGCGTCTCGCCTGGCAGCGGCGCCTCATCGATGTCGGCCGTGTGCACGGTGAAGGGTACGCCAAGCAGAGCGAAAAGCTCATGCCGGCGCGGCGAGGCTGAAGCGAGTACGATATGCCTGGTCGAATCGGAAGGGTACATAGGTTGGGATTATATTAGCGATCGCGCACTCGGTCAATCTCCCGCTTATTAGCTTGACGATGCTAAATTGCCTGGCGTGTTGGGCGAAGGTCTCCTGACCGAGCCCGATTCGCCCCTTCGACAGAGCTCAGGACGCCGCTCGGTCAGGAGACCTTCGGCGATCAAAAGCATACCGATCACTGTTCACTGCTCACTGTCCACTGTTCACTGAAACCTGATGATCCGCATTCGCCGCATTCGCGCCAACAACTTCAAACAACTCAGCGAAGTCGACTTGTCTCTGCCGCCCGAAGGGCGATTTTTGGTCCAGGGCAAAAACGAAGCCGGCAAATCGACGCTGTTCGAGGCCGCCTTCTTCGCCATTTTCGGCTACCCTCTGGTGACCGAGACGGGCACGCGCCGGCTGGACGACCTGATCCGCTACGGTGTCGAGGAAGCTTACGTTGAGCTGTGGCTGGACGCACCAGGCCGGACGCTGAAAATCCGCCGTACCATCGTGCGCGCGAAGGCCAACGACTGGCAACTCGACGTCGTCAGGTCTGGCGACCCTTCGACAGGCTCAGGACACCGCATCGAAGAGGTGCGCGGCAACCGGCCGGTCAACAACCGCATCGTCGACGAGTTGGGTTTTGATGCAGACGCCCTGCTCAACACCGCCTTCGTCGAGCAGAAGAAGCTGGACAAGTTGGAGGGCATGGCGCGCGCTCAGCGCGAGCAGTCGCTCATGAAGCTGCTCAACCTGGAGCAGATGACGGACATGGAAGACGAGTTCAAACTCCGAGGAGATGATCGCCTGGCCCTGCAACGCACCGAGCAGCGCGCCGAACTCGCCAAGGTTCAGGCCGAACGGCCCAAGAAGCAGTACAGACTGGACGAGATCGAGCACCAATTGGTATTCATCGAGCTGAAGCGTGCGCTGGAGGCGACGCTCCGCGAACGTGCTGCCACGGGCCGGCTCTCGGCCGAGATCGACGAACTGACAGCTCAGCAGGCCAAGTTGGCCGAACAGGCCGAACAAGCCGAGCAGTTGCGTGAAGGGTTGCAGACCGCGCGCGAAATCTACAGCCTGCGAGAGCGCACAACGGATCTGGCGAACGAAATCCAGCGCATGGAGCAGGAACTGAAGGAAACTCAGAAGCTGCGCGGTGAGACGCTGCCCGAACTCGTGAAGGAGCGCGAAGCCCTGCAACTTCTGCGCGACCGCGTGACGCGGGTGACCGAGCTCCAAACTGAGCACCAGGATCTGCAAGCTCAAGTCGAAAAGCTGGATGACCAACTCACCGCGCTTGAGGAAACGGCCGAAAGACTGGCGGAGAGGCAGGCCCGCGAGCGTGAACTGCGCACGACCATTGACGATGAAGAGGCTGAACTCCAGCAGGCCGACTACCTGACAAGCGCGCATCGGGCGCGGGAGGCGCTTCAAGATTGGATCGCCGCTCAGGAGGTAGCTGAGACGCCGGCCCGCCAAGAAGCCGCCCTCGACGAGGCCCGCGGCCACCACGCTACGCTGAGCCGCCGGCTCGGTCAGGAGGTGATCGGACTGGGCGCCGGCATTGTGCTGGCGGTCCTGCTGACCCAAATCGCGTCAGGGATTGCCGTCGGATTCCTCCTCGTGGTGGCCACAATCCTACTGGGAATACTAGCTTGGCGTGTGCTCAACGCGACGCGAGCCCTCAGCGCGGTGTCCGAACGCATTGGCCAGCTCCAAGGTGAGCGGCAAGCCCTGGCAGCCGCTGCGGAACGGAACCAGGCCAAATTGGACGCTGCGGGACAACGTCTGCGCGATCTCAACGCCATCGTCCCCAGCACTGTGGAACGCGGCCGGCGCGCTGTCGCTGAACTGGGTGAGCGGCTGGCCGACCGAGCGCTCGAAGCACTACAGTCCGACACCGATGCCGCCCGTGAGCGGCTGGCGCGCGCCCGCGCTCTGCACGAAGAATCTGATCGTGAGATCGAAGAACTGCAAGCGGCGCTGGGTGATACGGAGGCGCCGGCGTTGCATCAGCGGTTGCGGAAGCTGCGCCGGCATGCCACCGAGACGGAGGCCGCGCTCCAGACCCAGCGAGACCGAGCTGCCCAACTGGCCGAAGCGTCAGGCATCAAACCCGACCTGGGCGTGGTCGAGGGCCGGCTCGGCGCCTTGGAGAACGAAATCCGGAACGTAGAGCGACGCACTGCCACCACTGAGGAGAACGAAGAGGAGCTGGCGAGCCGGCAGGATAACGTCGATGAGCTTTGGGGGCGCATCGAGGCGCTCTACGCCGAGCTGGCCAAACTGGACGCGGCGTTGCCGGCCTGGGACCGCGCCGACGCGGCCGATCAGATCATGAGGGCTGGCAAGGCGCTGCGACAGGCGTACGAGGAAGCCGGCGGAGACAGTGTGCGACAGGAGCTTCGGGAAGTCCAGACGGCAATCGGTCGGAAGGAGGGCGAGCGGAATACCCGACGCAAGCAGGCCGACGCCCATCTGGCCGACGCCCGCTCTCACATGCAGCGTCTGACGCTTGACGAGGAGCTCCCCAACAAGCCGACCGATGAAGATCTGACATCCTGGGTGAAACGAATCGAACACCTAGATGTCGAAGATGAGCAAGCCTTGCAAGACCAACGCGACGACTTGCGCGAGCGAGTCGGCTATCTGCGCGAACAACAGCAGACGCTAGAGTCGACGTTGGGGCTAGCGGGAGAGGATCTCGATGTCGAGACGACACAGGGAAAACTGAAAGCGAAGCAGCGGGAGCTTGAGGTGCGCCAGAAAGCGCAGGAGATCGTGGAGCTGGCGCGCCGGCGCGTCGTGGAACAGATTCTGCCCAGCACCATGGAGCACATGCGCAAGGTGCTGCCCGCCCTCACCATGCAGCGCTACTACGACGCCGAACTCACCGAGGACTATCGGATTCGCGTGTGGGACGAGCGGGCCGGCCAGGGGGGTGACTGGAAGGAGAAGAACATCTTTAGCGGCGGGACGAAGGATCAGCTCTCTCTGGCGCTGCGTCTGGCTTTCGCGCTGGCGACGCTGCCCGAAGAGCGAGGATCAGCGCCGTCCTTCATCTTCCTGGATGAGCCCCTCAGCTCTTTCGACGACGAGCGCGCCCGCGCCCTGCTGCACCTGCTGACCGAGGGGGAAATCGCTCAGAGCTTCGACCAGATCTTCCTGATCAGCCATGTTCGCGTCAACCCTGAGCTGTTCAGTTATCATATCACCATCGATCAGGGCCGCATCGCCGAATCGGATCTACCAGAAACTGAGCAGGGGAGCTAAAGAGCAGGGGTGCGGAGGGGCGGGGGTGAAAGGGTGATTGATCGATGAGCCTACCCCCGCACGTCGCTTCATCGCCCATCGGTCGCCGGCGCGAAGGTGAGAGTTCGTTAGGAGAACATTCCCCCCGTCCCCCCTGCACCCGCGCTCCCCTGCTCCCCTGCCCCCGCGCTCCCCCGCTCAGCTCCGGCGCACGTCGCCGCTGGTGAGCCGGCCGTCCAACTTGACGCTCTCGCCGTCGAAATAGGGCGCGTGCTTGGCGAAGAGGCCGGCGCCGCGCACGACAACACCCTCTTCTGGCATCGCAACTTGATGGTCACACTGCGCGTGGCCCGTTAGCTCCCCGCACAACTGCACCGCTGGATTCCGCCGCTCGCCGCGTGTCTCATCCAGAATCACCAGCAGATCGAAGAATTCGTCTTCAATCCGTTGCCCCAGAAGCTGCAGGAGGCTGCCGGCCGACAGCCCGACGTGCGCTTTGACCGGCTGCTGCTGAACCGCGCCCCACATCTCCCGCCAGTGCAAGTCGGTGCAGGCGTACACAGCTCTCTTCTGCTCCAGGTCGATCAGGACGTCAAAACGCTCGATATCGGGGATCTCGTGGATGTGGTGGCGCACGACGTCCAAGCGCGTGTCCAACCAGAAGAACCACAAGCGCAACACCAGGTACCGCTCGCCGTAGAACCGATAGAGTTCGGGCAACATCCAGCGGTCACGGAAGAGCGCCGGCTCAATATTGCCCGTGATCGCCATGACCGATTGGCCATCCAGCCGAACATCCACCCGTCCAGGCTGCCCGACCAGGGCCACACCGATGTCGTGCCAGAGCCGGAGCCAGGGCCATTCGGCCGGCTCAGAAACCGGCTGGTAGTGAATCGATAGTTTCGGAAGAGAGGTGTCTCGGTAGCGAATTTGCGGGTCGGGCCACCACCGCGACAAGTAAGTTGGGACTTGCGAACCCTTGAACGCGACGTAGTCCGTATCCGCGTCCGTTACCCACACCGGACGAACGGGATCGTGGGGCGTGCGATCACGAGGAACGCTCAGGTTGATTTTGAGGCAATCGAACGGCGCTTCATCATCGCCGGCCACCGCGAACAGCGTCAGCGTCGCATCGGTGAGAGGAGCTGTGGGGATTTCTGGGCGATGTGTGATGTGCAGGTAGGTGTAGCTGTCAGCATGCCTTGCCAGGGGCGCGCAGGTCTCCTGCCACCCGATGTCCCGGCCGTGCGCACATGGTCCATGCTCGTGGCCGCCTCCCCAGGTGACCCAGATGTCGTTGCGGCCGTCGGCGTGCGCCGCAAACCGGCCGGTGTTCGGGTAGCCCTGAGGCATGTTGGCCGGGCGTAGAACCAGCGGCACGTTAGTTGGGCCGGCGGTGTTCAGCACTTTGATCTTCAAAGCCCGCGTGCCAAAAGGCAGGTAATCAACCGTCACCTCATCGGTGCGAGACGGATCGATTTCGAAGGTTATGGCAAGATCACGCAAAACGCATCCTCCTCAAGGGTTCGATACCGTTGACTGCCAGTAACCGTTCAGCTACCCTTGCGAAGGTTGAGAATAGCCTTGGCAAGAGGCCGATTTTCGACTGGTGAAGGGCCTTTCAACCCGAATGCGATTGGCAAACCTTCGCAAGGGTCCCCACTGCCTGAACGGTTACGACTGCCATTCTACCACAGTCGGACGCGCTTAACAAGAATGCAAAAAAAGAGGGCCGACAACGGTGCGCCGGCCCTCTCTCCGCTCCTTGGAGGGAATTACTCGCGTCTCTGATTCAGGCGTTTGATAGCTATGGCAAGCAACACCAGTGGCAATAGGAGCCAGCCAAGCCACTGATTGCGCTGAGGTAAGGCGCCACTGCCGGCGGCCAACAACGTCCCTTGGCGCTTCGAGGCGGCGACCAGAGCCAGGAACACGGCTGCGCCGGCTGCCAGCACCCCCCATGGCCACAAGAGGCCGGCGCCCGGTACACGCCCGGCTGCGCGGCCGGTTGGCGGCAACTGGCCGCGCGCATTTCCAAACCGGAGCAGGTTCTCACCACAGCCAAGTGTTGTCTGGACCGGGTTGCCGGTGGTTGAAAGCCAGTTCTCCTCCGGCAGGATATCCAGGCGCTCCTCAATCGTCACCGTCTGCCCGCCCTTCAGACCGTCGAGCACAGCGGTACCGCTCTGGTCCGTCACAATATCGAACACCTGGCCACCGACGGTCACCCGGAAGACCCACCCGCTGAGGTAAGGTTCGCCTTCGTCCCGGGTGCCGTTTCCGTTCAGGTCGTGGTACTTCCGGATCTTGAGTGACGCATCGCAGAGTGGTGGCTGACCTATGGTTACCGTGGCCGAGTCTCGTTGCTCGACGATGTTGCCTTCGTCGTCGGTGACACGGGCAGTGACGGTGTCTGTTTCTGTGTCGCCGGCGTCACCGGTGACCTCGGCGCTGAAGCTGCATTCGTAGGTGGCGCCGGCTGCCAGGGTCTGCGGTACCGCGCAAGTGCCTCTGCCGTCGAGGTCGCCGTGGACGTCGTCCACCAGCGAAGTCAGCGTGATCGTCTCGCGCTTCACGTTGGTGACGCGCACCGTGAAGGTGACGGTACCGCCAGGTGGCTCGAGGCTGCTCGGGTCTGCCGATTTCTCAACGTCGATGTCGGGTATGTCGTCATCGATGTCCACCGTCTCATCGTCGGAGAAGTCGACGGTGTTACCATCGTCATCGGTGACCGTAGTCGTCACAACGTCGGTTTCGCTCTCGAAGGCGTTGCCCGTCACCTCGGCTGTGAAGGTGCACTCGTAGCGCCCACCGTTAGCCGCAATCGTCTGCGGCACGGAGCATGTTCCCTGACCGTCGAGATCGCCATGGATGTCGTCGACCAGAGAAGTGATCGTGATCGGTTCCGGACCGTCGTTGGTGACACGCACGGTGAAGGTCACAGTACCGCCCACTACTTCAAGCACGCTGCTCGGGTCAGCCGTCTTCTCGACGGTGGCTGTCGGCCGCACGTCGATGATGTCCACGGTCGCACTGTCACGCACCTCGACGAAGTTGCCCTGACCATCCTCGACCCTGGCGGTGACTGTGTCCTCATGCTCTTCACCGCCGTTGCCGGTGACGTAGGCGCTGAAGCGACATTCGTAGAAGTCGCCAATGGAGATCGTCTGCGGCACCGAACACGTCCCCCGGCCGTTGAGATCGCCGAACACATCGTCCACCAAGGAGGAGAGCAGAAGCGTCTGATCATCTTCGTTGGTGACACGCACCGTGAAGGTCACAGTACCGCCCACTACTTCAAGCACGCTGCTCGGGTCAGCCGTCTTCTCGATGCCGGCCTGAATCGGATTGATTACGACAGTAGCGCTGTCATCAGCAGTGGCGGTGTTGCCCTCGTTGTCCTCGGCGGTGGCAGTCACCGTGTCCGTGATTTCCTCATCCTTATCACCGGTGACTTGTTGGTCGAAGCTGCACTCATAGAAAGCACCAACAGCAATGGTCTGTGGCACGGCGCAATTGCCTTGGCCGTTGAGATCACCGTAGAGATCGTCTACGAGTGAGGTTAGGGTGACGGCCTCTACTTCGCTTTCGTTGGTCACGCGCACCGTGTAGGTCACGCTGCCACCGGATGGGCTGCTGCTTGGGTTGGCCGCCTTGCTGACCCCGATTCGCGGCAGCAAATCTCTGATGTCTACGGTAGCAGTGCCCGTGTCTTCGACGACGTTCCCTTCATTATCCTCGACTGTGGCCGTCACGACGTCTGTCTCGCTGGTGTCACCCTCGCCGGACACCTGAGCGCTGAAGCTGCACTCGTAGGTGGCGCCGTTGGCAGCGATGGTCTGCGGCACCGAGCATGAGCCTTGCCCGTTGAGGTCGCCGTGTACATCGTCCACTAGCGACGTCAGCGTGATCGACTCTGGTCCGTTGTTGGTAACACGGACCGTGAATCCCACCGTGCCGCCTGGCTCATCCACAGCGGCTGGGGTAGCCGACTTGGCAACTTCAATGGTCGGCAGCACGTCAATGATCTCCACCGTTGCATCATCGGAGCCTTCAACGATGTTGCCTTCGTTGTCCTCCACCGTGGCAGTCACGGTGTCGGTCTCGGTTCTCGGTTCACCCATCACTTGAGCGGGGAAACTGCAGGTGTAGGTGGCGCCGGCAGCGATGGTCTGCGGCACCGAGCACGAGCCTCGACCGTTGAGGTCACCATGGATATTGTCCACTAGCGAAGTGAGCACGATGGGCTCTGGCCCTCCGTTGGTGATGCGAACCGTGAAGTTCACTGAACCACCAGGTTCGTTAACTGCTGTCGGAGTAGCCGACTTGGCAACTTCAATGGTCGGCAGCACGTCGATGATCTCCACCGTTTCATCATCGGAGCCTTCAACGATGTTGCCTTCGTTATCCTCCACCGTGGCGGTCACTGTGTCCGTCTCGGTTCTCGGTTCACCCATCACTTGAGCGGGGAAACTGCAGGTGTAGGTGGCGCCGGCAGCGATGGTCTGCGGTACCGAACAATCCCCTCGACCGTTGAGATCACCGTGAATGTTGTCCACCAGGGACGTCAACGTCATCGGCACGGAGCCGTTATTGGTGATCTGCACCGTGAACGTCACTGTGCCACCTGGTTCATCGACTTCGCTCGGGTCGGCTGACTTTGTGACGCTAACACCGCCAATGACCACCGTGGCACTGGCGGTATCCTCGGCGATGTTGCCTTCGTTGTCCTGTGCACGAGCTGTGACGGTATCTGTTTCGCTGTCGCCGGCGCTGCCCACCACCTCGGCGCTGAAGACACACTCGTACACGCCATCGACGGCGATGGTCTGCGGCACCGAGCACGAGCCTCGGCCGTTGAGGTCGCCGTGCACGTTGTCCACCAGCGAGGTCAGCGTGACCGGTTCGACCGGGCTCTCGTTGGTGACACGGACGGTGAAGTCGACCGTGCCGCCCGGCTCCGCGAGGCCAGTGGGATTGGCTGACTTGTCAACAGCGATGGTGGGCGTCACATCGATGAACTGCACAGTCGCGTCGTCGGAATCTTCGACACTGTTACCTTGGTCATCCTGTCCGCGGGCGGTCACGATGTCTGTCTCGCTGGTATTGCCCTCACCCGTCACCAGAGCCTCGAAACTGCAGGTGTAGGTGGCGCCGGCAGCGATGGTCTGCGGTACCGAACAGGTGTCGCGGCCGTCCAGGTCACCGTGGAGGTTGTCCACCAGGGAGGTCAGCGTGACCGGCACGGGGCCGGTGTTCGTGACGCCTACGGTGAAGGTTACCATACCATTCGGTTCCGTCACACTGCCCGGGCTGACGGTTTTGTTGACCTCGATAGCCGGCGTCACGGTCGGCGTCGCTGTCCGAGTAGCCGTGGCGGTCTTTGTCGCCGTGGCTGTTGGTGTGTCGGTTGGCGGTGTTGGCGTACCCGTCAACGTAGCCGTCGGAGTTCTAGTCGCTGTCGCGGTTCGGGTGCTCGTCGCCGTAGCTGTTGGCGTGTCAGTCGGCGGCGTTGGTGTCCCAGTCCGCGTGGCCGTCGACGTCCTAGTCGCTGTTGCCGTTCGTGTGCTCGTCGCCGTAGCTGTTGGCGTGTCAGTTGGCGGCGTTGGTGTACCCGTCCGCGTAGCCGTAGCCGTCTGGGTCGCTGTGGCTGTACTGGTCGCCGTGACCGTCGACGTTTCTGTCGCTGTCGCGGTAGGTGTTGGTTGCGCTACCACACAGAAGTCGTCGAAGTCAACCGCGATCTCCGGGGCGCCGTCACCGCCGTTCCAGCCTCCTACCCCCACGCGTGGACTGTCAAAATCGACACCCGTGAACTGACCGATGGCGCGGTCTCCATAAGCCGTGCGATAGCTCGCAGTGTAGGTGTTGCCGTTCTTCGTGATGCGTAACACGAGGATTTCTGCATCCTCTTCCACGGAAACTGGCGGTGTTGCAACACCACCCTGCACCAACATGAAGAAAACCTTCTGTCCCGACATAAACGCTCGCGTCAGCCGCAGGAAGTTGTCGTCATCTTGATAGACCAGGATCCCGCCTTCATGGGAATTTGCATCCGGGCTGAACTCCAGGGTGGACCAGACCTCGTCGATCTCACCACCCGATTCGCGCATCAGAAGGTTTCGGGCCGTAGTCGTGCCGGCCAGCATAGTGCCCTCTTGCGTCCAGAGCCGCAGGTAGCCTGGCCTTTCAGTCAGGCTCCAATGGTTAGGCGAAGGGCGCACGAACGACCAGCCCGGCTCAAGCATTGACGCATCGAATTTATCCCAGAACGCTCCCGGCGGACAGGTCGGAGGTACCGGGGTCTCCGGGGTCTGAGTCGGTGTGCTGGTTGCCGTAGCGGTATTGGTCGCGGTGGCCGTGGCTGTCGCCGTTGGCGTATGTGTTGAAGTCGAGGTGGGTGTCGGGGTCGGTGTAAGTGTGTTCGTAGATGTGGGCGTCGGCGTATCAGTTGAGGTCGCCGTAGGCGTAAACGTGTGCGTGGCCGTTGCCGTGTGGGTCGGCGTGAATGTCGGCGTATCCGTCGCTGTTGGTGTCGGTGTGGGTGTCAGCGTATGCGTCGGCGTCAGTGTAGGTGTGTTGGTCGGTGTGGGTGTGTTCGTCGGCGTACTCGTTGGGGTATTGGTCGGCGTGTTGGTGGCCGTGTTGGTCGGCGTCGGTGTGACGGTTGGCGTGGATGTATTCGTTGGCGTCGACGTCGGCGTCGGCGAGGGCAGGACTAGGAATGCGCGGAAAACCACCTGCGTTGACCGCAGCGCGCCGAAGTCCTCGGCTGTGATTGTCTTGCGGGTCGGGCTGTTGGGGCACGTAACGAGAACGGAGCCTCTGTATTTAGCCGGGAACTCAACTTCCAGGCGGGCATCATCCCCCGGCAGGAAATCCACATTCTCCGAAAAGCTCAAGAAGCCGAAGCGCGGCGTAATCTTCTGCTCGATACCGCCATCAGGTCGGAAGAAAGTGACCCGCGCGCCCGGCAGTGGGAAGTCAGGTCCCTCGTTGAAGAACGTATCACAGCCACCGCGCCCGACGCGGTCCACAAACACAAACACGGTGACGTTGGCACTGCACATGCTATCAGGATCGCGTCTGTCGCACGGCGGTCTGGGGGTTTCTGTCGGCAACGGCGTGATAGTGGGGAGGGGTGTCACCGTTGGCTGTAGTAGAAGCTGCGGGCCTGGACTCGGCGGCCCGGGCGTGGCTGTAGCCTGTGCCGGCGGTTGCACAATCAGGCCAACGGAGCCTTGCTCAGTCGGTTCCGGAGCCGGCGCCTCCGTAGCTGTTGATACAATGAGCTGCGGCGGTGGGTCCGATGGCGGAGGCTGTGTGGGCTCAGGCGGAGCCGGGTACGCCGTCAACTGCTGTGACCGTGGGTCCAACGCGTCGCTTCGATCGCCAGGGTTCGCGGCGATACCCGACACATGCAGCAACGCCAGAGCACAGACACCTAGTCCGATGATCAACAAGAGGGCGCGAGACTTGGCTTTCATATTTTAATTCCCTTGCGTGACGATCGCCGATATTTCGATCGAGAACGGAATTGTGAGGTACTGGCCCAACGCTTGTGCTGCGGGTGACCTACTACATTAAGACGTTTCCCTATTGGCAACGTTATGCTTCCGCATCCCTGTTGTGTCGGCTCCCACGGCGCCGCAGTCCCAAATTTGGCGGTCAGCATGCTGAGCGACGTCCTGAGCTTGTCGAAGGGTAGTGAGCGTATCGAAGCGTGCTGACCGGTCAAGAAGCACACTTCGATACGGCTGCCGCCTACCCCTCGACGGGCTCGGGAGGGGCCTCAGCCATGCTTCTTGACCGGTCAGCACCCGAATCCGTGCCAAATTTAGAACTGCGGCCCACGGCGTTGTAGCCTTGCTCTCTTCATAAGTTGTATGCTAGAATTGTAAGCGTTCAGTTGTATGCTAGAATTGTAAGCGTTCAGGTGATAGCTTGCGAAGCATCCTGAGTAGGCCGGAACGCAGTGGAGGACGTATCGAAGGGTGCGGTCCATGCGCGGAACTGTCGCAAACCCGCACCCCTCGATACGCGCTCAACGGTGTTTCGCGCTACTCGGGATGCTAGTCCTGATACCTCCTGAACGGTTACCTAGAATTGACGGCTAGTTGGCCTGAGATCCAGTCGCGACTAGTGCTGAGCGTTGGTGGAGTGCCCTGAGCCCGCTTTGCCCCTCTTCATATATCATTTTGTAACTGCTCAAGCGATCGCCCGGCTACTGCCTTCGCAGTTGAGAAATGTGGAAAAGATGGGGGCGCCCCCACCCCCATCTTTTCCGCATATTCCTTGTGCAGGCACGCAGTGCCTGAGTAGTCACGACTATTGTACTCGACTTTGGCGATTTTGGTAAGCTACTACATATAGAATCAAACCGGCTGTGGTTACCGCAATATGTAGGCATCAGAGGAGTTCCAAAACATGATTGCAACACAACGCATCGAACTGGAAACCCAGGGACATGGCGACATCCACGACATCACCCAACAGGTCGCCGGCGCCGTGCGTGAGTCAGAGCTTCAGGCTGGCACGGTGACGGTCTTCACCCCCAGCGCGACGAGCGCTCTGACAACCATCGAGTACGAATCGGGCTGCGTCTCGGACCTAAATCGGTTGTTCGATGAGATCATCTCGCCCGACCGCGACTACAAGCATAACCTCCGATGGGGCGATGGCAACGGTCACTCCCACGTGCGGGCAGCTTTACTAGGACCCTCACTGACCGTCCCGTTTGTCGACGGCCAGTTGACTCTGGGCACCTGGCAGCAAATCGTGTTCTGTGATTTCGACAATCGGGCGCGAAGCCGCGAGCTCGTGGTCCAGATCATGGGAGAATGATAGGCGAACATCGAAAACGAAACAATTGCCATCGTGCTGAGTGGGGGGCGAAGTTGGGGGGAGTGGGCCAGCGGCAATTTCGTGCAACCTCGGTTACCTCGTGCTTCTTCTGCAGTGGAAGGCCTGTCTGCCTATCGGCACAGGCAGGCAGGAATGGGTCTCTATCCCAGAGCTACCACAATGGGAGAGGACTGACCGACCGTAGATTGCACGCCTTGACGGCTATTCACAACTACGACACCAAGCGTCGTGATGGTAGCATACCTGCACAACGCCTGTATGGAAAGCAATTTCCCGATCTGTTCGAATGAGGGAAATAGGCCGTTTTTGGGAGGTTTATTTCCCTGGAAATTCCTAAGTGGGTGGCCGTCAGTTTTGACTATCAAGATCGGTAATAGAGCAAGTAGGTTTACTGTGTTTGATAGTTTGATAGTCAAAACCGATCAGTAACCGTTCAGGAGGTATCAGGACTAGCATCCTGAGTAGGTCGAAACGAAGTGGAGATCGTATCGAAGGGTGCGGGTTTGCGACGGTTCTTCGAACAAGCCGCACCCCCTTCGACTGGGCTCAGGACGTCGCTTCGATACGACCTCGGCTTCG
>JAANWY010000322.1 GCA_018263655.1 Anaerolineales bacterium
ACTGCGAGGGCAGTGGCCGGGCAGTGGCCGGCCACTGCCTGAGTAGTTACAAAGACTGAAGACGACAGAAGTGGCCCAGCGGAGCGATTCGGCGCTGGGCCACTTGTGATTTCGCGACTAACTGGACGGAGCCTCTGGGACTTACAGGCCGAACGGCATCTGAATGCCGGTTTGGGCCACCCAGAAAAGTATGAGACATCCGCCAATGTGCTCAACCGAGAACGGATCGGGGGAGAAGCGCAATCGGCTGTAGCAGTACTCGCAACAATAGTCCGCCCGTTCAGCAACTGCCTGACGCCAGGCACTGAAAGCCGCTGTCGGTATCGGGTTGTGCCGCAGGTGATTGGGTTCACATCAATCGGCCGCCGGCAACCCCCGCAAGAAATCAATGGCTTGCTGGGCCGTCGCGATCTCCACCACCTGGATGCGGCCGGCCACGCGGTGCGCGTCTGCGTAGTTCTCCGGCGGCGCCAGAAAATACTCCGCCCCCGCGCGTTCCGCGCCCGCAACCTTCTGCTCGACTCCCCCAATCGGACCGACTGCGCCGTCGCGGCTGATAGTGCCGGTTCCCGCAATTCTTCGACCGCCGGTTAGATCTTCCGGCATCACCAAATTGTAAATCGTTAGCGTGAACATCAGGCCGGCCGACGGTCCACCGGAGATTTTCTGTGGCTCGATTTCTACGGGAAACGGGAGATCGACGTCGGCCGGCACCATATCGAACGCGATCCCCAACCGAGGGGGCCCGCCCGGCGCTGAAGGTTCCATCAGCGGCACCGTGACGCGCAGCGGCTCTTCGTTCCGCTGTATCAGCAACTGGACGGAGGCGCCGGGTTCCTGGGCCTGGATCAGACTGACCAACGCGTCTGCGGTAGGGATGGGCTGACCGTTCACTTCCAGGATCCAGTCTCCGGGCCGGAGAACGTCGTGAGCCGGACTCTCAGCTACCGCAGATACGACCTGGGCCGCCTCTACGAGTTGGGCGTCGTAGCCGGCAAGCTGAAGCGCCACCACGCGAGCGATGGCCCCACTTTCCTTCAACATGCGGTTGCCCCGTTCGGCCAATTCCTGTGGCGTCGTGTCGGGTGGAACGATGCGCTCCGGTGGGACGATTCTGACCGTTGGACTCAATTGTCCGTACACCCACTGGCCGGCCGTAATTGGCGTCTGCGGGATCACGGTGGTCAGGATGAAGGTGCCGGCGGGCTGGTGGCGATAGTCGAGCGGCACCTCGATCATCGGCTCCACGGACAGCGCGACGCCAGGTGCTTCCAGGCCATTGGTGGTGGGTATCAGGGCGAACGTAATGCCCAGCAGGACGAGAATGAGCATCCCCGCCATCGCCCCGCGCGCAACGTATGCTAGCTTCGGCAGAGATCGAGGCGGCGTGGGCCTGTCCCACTCCCAGGTCGGCCGGCGCCGCAGCGTCAATAGGAGGACGACGGCGGCTAAGATCGTGCCCAGGCCCGTCTCTTTTTCGTAGCGGGTGCAATGCGCGATGAGGATGACGCCCCAGACCGCTAGCCCGAATGCTAACCAGCGTCCCAGTAGGCCGCCGAGGTCGGTTGCCCGGGCTGGTCGCGCCAACAACCCCCACACGATTGCACGCACGAGCCGGCCGCCATCCAGCGGAAAGCCAGGCGCCAAGTTGACCAGCGCGAGTCCGGCATTGACACCCGCTAGAAAAAGAGTGCTGATGTTGACGTAAGGGTGCCACTGGAGATCCCAGATCAGGTAGGCGACGCCGGCGATTAGGATGTTGGCGAGCGGGCCAGCCAGGGCAATGGCGCCCTCTTGCCACGGGGTGGCGGCCGCCGGCCAGACCTGCGCCGCATCGCCAAAGACGTACACGGGAATGCGCCTGGGGCGTTCGTCGCCCAGGGCGCGCGCTGCCCATCGGTGCCCCAGCGCATGCGCGAGGAGGGAACCCACGAACAGCACCGTGAGCGCCGCCGCCACGCTCCAGGTCTCGGTCTGGTTGAAGGAGGGAGCCATGATGCGTACGTACAGCGCCGCGATGGCCCACACGATCGCCGGCGTCGCCAGGAGCCAACTCGCGCCCAATGTGATGGATGAAGTTTCTAGTCGGATGGAGATGTGGTGTCTCATATCAGTCAATTCTAGCAGCGAGACCGTAAAACGTAAAGCGTAAAACATAAGACGCAGTGGCGCGTCGTCGTACGTCTGCGTCTTACGTGAAGTGTGGTGGGCAGGACATCGACTCGGCTTTCAACATTGCACTTACGTTTCACGTTTTACGTTTCACGTTTTACGTTGTACCATTAGCCGGTTGGCTGAGACGTCGCCAATAGCCTGTCATCTGAACGGATACGTGTAATGCCGATTATGCTTAATTCGTTGACCAGCATCCTGAGTAAGCTGTAGCGAAGCGAAAGCTGTATCGAAGGGTGCGGGTTTGCCTCGAGGCGTTGCTTGAGCCGCACCCTTCGATACGATCTCCACTTCGTTTCGACCTACTCAGGATGCTAACCGACAATTAAGCATAATCGGTGTGTAATCAGTTTTGACTATCAAACACGGTAACCTCTACCTGCTCTATTACCGATCTTGATAGTCAAAACTGACGACTACGTGAGGGAACCACATGGACTATGCTGATTTACACGCACACACCACTGTTTCCGATGGAACATTCACGCCGCGCGAGCTGGTTCAACTGGCTGCCGAGAAGGGACTTGCGGCGGTGGGTATCACCGATCACGACACTACTGGCGGGATCGAGGAAGCCCAGGCGGCCGGCGGCGAACTCGGTGTCTGGGTCGTCCCGGGCATTGAGCTCAACACCGACACTCTGGACGGCCACGTCGACGTCCTGGGGTATTTTATTGATATAAGGCATGAGGTCTTTCAAGACATGCTGACCAGGATTCGGGATGCGCGCTATTATCGGGCCAAGAAGATGGTCGAGAAGTTGGAGAACCTCGGCCGGTCCATCAGCTTTGAGCGGGTCTTGGAGCTATCGGTCGAGGGGTCCGTGGGCCGGCCGCATGTCGCCCAGGCGTTGTTGGAGGCCGGCCACGTCAGCAGCATTGGCGAGGCATTCGACCTGTACATCGGTCGGCATGGGCCGGCCTACGCGGAACGTTTTCGCCTGTCGCCGCAGGAGGCTTGCGAGCTCGTGCGCCGGGCCGGCGGCGTCCCCAGCCTGGCGCATCCGGTGCCGGCCGACGATCCGTTCGGCGATCCAGAGAAGCTCGATGGGTTGCTGTCTGCGCTGCGGGATGCCGGCCTGGGGGCCATAGAATGCTACTATCCGGGCTACACCCCGGACGTGAGTGAATGGCTGCTCGGCGTCGCGGGTCAATTCGATCTCATCCCGACGGGGGGCAGCGATTTTCACGGCGCAACCAAGCCCGATATCGATCTGGGCATGGTGGGCGTCCCGCTCGAACATGTGAAGGATCTGCAGGACGCCACCGGCCGCGGCTTCAGCGCTGATATGGGGCATGGTTCAAACCCTTCGGGTGCAGCTTCCGGCTCGAGGCTGTAGCGCTCGTCCATCGGCACGGAAATAGGCCCAGGATTTGCCGGTGCTGGAGATCTTGCGTAGGCGCACGGTGCCTGAGTCAGGAATTCTAAATTTGGCGGGCAGCACACTTCGATACGCCCGCTACTCAGCATGCTGCCCGCCAAATTTAGAATTACGGCGCCTGAGTAGTCGCGTTTTGCCCTGAATGGCCCAGCATGGTAAAATTCTAACCGATGAACTCGCACACAGAAACCTTGATCCTCGGTATCGAAACCTCGTGCGACGAGACGGCGGCTGCCGTCGTTGCCGATGGCCGGCGTATCCTGTCGAACGTGGTGGCGTCACAGGAGCACATCCATGCTGCCTATGGCGGCGTGTTCCCCGAAATGGCCTCGCGGGCCCACATTGAGACCATCATCTCCGTCATCGATGAGGCGATGGAGGGCGCCGGCACTGACTGGAGCGAACTCGCCGCTATCGCCGTGACGTACGGCCCTGGACTTGCCGGCTCGCTGCTGGTGGGCGTGAACACGGCCAAAGGACTGGCGTTGGCGCACGATCTACCGCTTCTCGGGGTGAACCACCTGGCGGGGCACATATACGCCAACTGGCTGCAGATTGGCGGCCAGTCCGGCACCTTCGAGCCCGAATGGCCCGTCATCGCTCTCATTGTCTCCGGCGGCCACACGGAGCTAGTGTTGGTGCGCGACTATGGTGAGCACGAGGTATTGGGGCGTACGCTGGACGATGCGGCCGGCGAAGCGTTCGACAAGGTGGCTCGCATGCTGGGGCTTGGCTATCCAGGCGGGCCGGAGATTGAGCGTATGGCGGAAAGTGGCCGCGCCACGGCGTTCGACTTCCCCCGGGCCTGGCTGCCCGGCACGTACGACTTTAGCTTCAGCGGTCTGAAAACGGCCGTGCTGCGTGAAGTCGAGGCCTACGAACCGAAGCCGGCCCAAGAGACCAAGACTGCTCTCGGACCGAGGGTCGTACGCGCATTGCCTGTGGCCGACATCGCGGCCAGCTTTCAGGAGGCCGTCATCGATGTGTTGGTCGGGAAGACGTTTGAGGCGGCTGAGGAATTTGAGGTATCGCAGGTTCTGGTGTCAGGCGGCGTGTCGGCGAATCGCCGGCTCCGCGAGCGGATGCGGTCGCACGATCTCGCAGCACACAGCTCTACCGTTGCGAGGTCGGACGAGAGGCGCGGCGAGGAGCTGGCCGTCCACTTCCCATCGCTGTTTCTGTGTACGGACAATGGAGCGATGATCGCGGCCGCCGGCTATTGGGCCGGATGGCGGCTGGGCCGGCGCTCGGGTTGGGATCTGGATGTGGTGCCTGGTTTGCGCCTGGACGCATCGCCCGCTGACGGCTGATTGACAAGACTTACGCGGTTAGCATGTTGAGTAGCCTCGCAGGAGCGCATCGAAGCGTGTTGACCACTCAAAACGCATCCTGAGTAGGCGAAGCCGTATCGAAGGGTCGTGTTGACCACTCAAAACGCATCCTGAGTAGGCGAAGCCGTATCGAAGGGTCGTTTTGAGTGGTCAACCGCGTAACCTGTGATTGACTGGTCACTTCAGCGCCTGCGCCAACGAGGCCCACTCCGCAATGCTGAGCGTCTGCGCCCGCCGGCGCGGATCGATCCCCGTCCTCTCTAGAGCGGCCACTACTTCCTCTTTGCTCGGGTGCAGGCCGCCGGCCAGCGAGTTCTTGAGTTGCTTGCGCCGCTGCTGAAACCCGGCCCGCACGACGGTGAAGAACCAGTCCACATCATCCACAACGACCGGTAGTTCGTCGTAGACGTCGATGCGCAAGGCCGCTGAGTCGACTTCGGGGCGCGGCCAGAAGGCACCGGCCGGCACTTGCGTTACCAGCGTCGGTTCCCCGTAGAACTGCACACTCACGGCCAGCGTGCTCATGTCGCCTGGCTCGGCCAGGATGCGGTGCGCTACTTCAAGCTGCATCATCAGCACCATGCTTGCCGGCTTGTGCTGCGCCTCCAGCAGGTGTCGAATCACCGCCGATGTGATGTAGTATGGCAGGTTGGCGGCCACTTTGTACGGTCCGTCAATCAGTTCACCGGGTTCCGTTTCCAGGATATCGCCGTGTACGATTGTCAGGTTCTCGCGGTCGCCAAGCTGATCCTTCAGGATTGAGATCATCCGTTCGTCTAGCTCGACGGCGATGACGCGCCCGGCACGCTCGGCCAGCGCTTGCGTCAGCACACCCAGGCCGGGCCCAATCTCGAGAACCGTGTCGGCGGGCTCCAGTTCGACCGCTGCAACGATCTTGTCTAGGACACGTTCATCGATGAGGAAGTGCTGACCTAACCCCTTCTTCGGTCGGGCATCTAGGCGGGCGTCTCTTAGCAGTTGCTTGATCGTTCTAACGTCCATACAGTCCTTCTAGCTCGTCATCCCTCGGAATGGAGACGTTCACACCGCCGGCTCTGCAGCAGGCGACTCAAGACCGATGGCACCACGATGAATATCGCCAGTTGTCGCGTCAAATGGAGGGCTGCCACCAGGCGCATGTCGCCGCCTAGTTCGTGGGCCACGGCCGGCATGGTGGATGCTCCACCAGGGACACCGCTCAAGAGCGCTGTCACGGGGTCGAGTGGTGTGACTGTGGATAGCCCCCAGCCCAGCACCAGGCCGACAGTGATGAGTGTCACAACGATGCGGGCTGCCGAGACCGCGGCCCTTCGCAGCCGCCCGAGGCTTTCGGGCGACATCTCCGCGCCGGCAGCTGTGCCGATGAGGAGCATGGCCATCTGCCGCAGGCCGCCATCCGCGGGCCCGAGCCCCGCTCCCAGCAGGTTGGCGGCGCCGACGGCGCCGATAGAACCGACGAAGTCGCCGGTAGGTACACCCGTGCGCGCCGCAGCGAGGCCGCCCATCAACCCCACGACCAGGGCGCCAGCGGTGCGCCAGACCCCGACAGGTTCGGATAGAGCGAGCGGTTCGATCACGCCGGCGGGTGGTGCTGCCAGCAGACGGATGAGGGGCGGCACGATCAGCAGAATTGTCGTCAGTCGCGAGAAGTGAATGGCCGTCACGACGGCCGCATCGGCGCCCATATCGTCGGACATGGCGATCATGGCCGGCAGCCCACCCGGTACACTGCTGATGAGGGCCGTGGCCGGGTCCAGGTCCGCGAAGCGGCCCAGCGCCCACCCCAGCCCCAGGGCTACGCCGATGACGATGGCGATCAACGCCATCATGGGCAGCAGGGCGGCTTTGAGAGGGGCAATCACGTCCGGGGCAACGGCCGCGCCGATGGCTGTCCCGAGCAGCAGCCGGCCCGCTCGCCCGTAACGTCCGCGCCATGGCCCGGGATCGCCACCCGCCAGGCGGAATGCGCCGCCGGCGACCAGCGCCCCCACGATCATGCCGGCTGGGATGCCGGCCTCTCTGGCGGCCAGCGCGCCAACGGCTCCCACCGCCAGCAGCGCCAGTCCTCTGATTAGGTCAGTAGACCACGGCTTTGATGTCACAGTTCTCGGGTTGTGGTAATGGCTCAAACTTACTCGATTGTACCATCGGGGGCCTTGGTGCGCAAGTGTGATATGGCTGCCGTATGCATACCAAGTCTGTAAAGCCTGTGGCCAGCGCTCTCAGCCCGCAACAAGTTGCGGCGTCCGGACGCTCGAACTTGCGACGTCCTGAGCAG
>JAANWY010000323.1 GCA_018263655.1 Anaerolineales bacterium
AAGGGGGTGCGGCTTGTTCGAAGAACCGTCGCAAACCCGCACCCTTCGATACGGTCTCCACTTCGTTTCGACCTACTCAGGATGCTAGTCCTGATACCTCCTGAACGGTTACGTTCTTTTATGCTCGTCGAAGGTCTCCTGACCGAGCGACGTCCTGAGCTTGCCTGCCTGTGCCGCGGCAGACAGGTCGAAGGGGCGAAACGGGCTCGGTCGGGAGACCTCGCCCAGCTATCAAGATACTTATTTGGGGCTACTGCCCGGCTACTGCCCTCGCAGTTGCGGTCTCTTCTTGTGTAGGCACGAAGTGCCTGAGTAGTTGCTTTATGAAGAGCGAAGAGGGCCTTGATCATCGTTTCGGCCATTGGCTTCCGTCTGCTCTCGCTGGATTGCCAAATCCAGCGGTTATGGCTTGGATTTGGCAATCCAAGCCGAGCTAGTGGCCGAAACGATGATCATACCCGCGAAGAGCATATGTTACAATAGGCCGGAAGGGGGAACAGAACACGACGTGCGGGATGGTAGAGGGTCGACGAAATTCGAGATACCTCGGAGGACAAACGTGCCGAAAGAGACCATGACACCACGTGAGCGGTGGCTGGCAGTGCTGAACCATCAGCTACCGGACCGGGTCCCGATGGATTATTGGGCTACGCCGGAAGCCACGGTGAAACTGCTCAAACACCTGGGGCTCAGTAGTAAACGTATTCCAGAGATCGTTATGGACAACACCTCTCTGGGACGCTCCGTGAGCTTGAGTGATGATGGAACCGGCCTGCTGCGCGAAGCGCTCGAGCGCCTGCATGTGGATTTTGTCGTGAGGGTCAAGCCGCGCTATGCCGGCCCGCCAGTGGCTGAAGACGCCGACGTCTTTGGCTGCCGCTACCAGGACGTGGACTACGGCGCCGGCGTCTATTCCGAGTGCGTGCACCACCCCCTGGCCCACTTCAGCTCAGTGGGAGAAATCGAAGACAACTACACGTGGCCCAGCCCCGATTGGTGGGACTTCAGCCATATCCCGCAGCAGATCAAAGGCTACGAGATGTACCCCATCCGAGGTGGCGGTTCTGAGCCGTTCCTGATTTACAAGCAGCTTCGTGGCGCTGAGCAGGCCTTCATAGACTTGGCGCTCCATCCGGACATCGTCCACTACTGCCTGGATAAGCTCTTTGATCTGGCCTATGAGATGAGCCGGCGCATCTACGAGACGATCCCTGGCCAGGTGATGCTGAGCTACGTGGCGGAGGATATGGGCGGACAAGAAGGTCTGTTGTACTCACCGGACCATATCGGCGAGTTCCTGATACCGTGCATGAAGCGGATGATAGACCTGGCCCACGAGGCAGGCGCCTTCGTATTTCACCACAACGATGGCAGCATCCGGCCCATCATCCCTGACATGATCGCGGCCGGCATTGACGTGCTGAACCCGATCCAGTGGCGCATCGAGAACATGGACCGTGAAGGGCTGAAGCGTGACTTTGGCGACCAGGTGGTGTTCCATGGAGCAATGGACAACCAGTACACCCTGCCCTTCGGCACGGTGGAGGAGGTACGCCAGGAGGTGTTAGATAACGTGCGTATCCTGGGGGAAGCCGGTGGTTACATCCTGGCCCCATGCCACAACATCCAGGCCGTCGGTCCGGCGGAGAACATCGTGGCGATGTATGAGGCCTGTTATACGCATGGCTGGACATGATCCATGTCCGTCGTGGCGCGCTTGCTCGGCTTCTGCCCCGTATCTATGTTAAGAAACGTTAACCTAAGCTTAATCCGGTCTTAAACGGGGGTTAAATGCGCCTTAAATCTGATGAGATATAGTGTAACTACTTTGACAATGTCACATTCCGCTGCTGTGGCCGGTCTCCTGACCGCGCCACCCGCCGTGGCACGGTCAGGAGACCGGCCACAGCGGTGTTAGTGTAGAACATTTGTCTAATGTGACATTGTCAAGCTACTCAGGCTATTGCCCGGCTACCGCCCTCGCAGTTGAGAAATGCGGAAAAAAGGGGTCGGTGGGGGGCGGCCGCCCCCCACCGACCCCTTTTTTCTGGATATTCCTTGTGCAGGCACGCAGTGCCTGAGTAGTCACGTTTACGGTTGGGAACCGAGAATTACGGAGCCGGATATGAGGATGCCGGCTCTTCAAGTGGATGTAACTGTGACTGGGAAATTCAGAATCACTGCAGTTTCGAGAGAGGAGAATGCATACGTGTTTCAAGAACGAAAGTGGTTGATCGGGTTGATTATTGTGTTAGCCCTCGTCATGTTGACCCTCGTCATGTTGACCCTCGTCACTGTAGCCTGTGGAGGTGGCGGCGAACAGGCCCAACCTGAGGCGACTGAAGCGCCGGCCAAACCGGCCGCAACATCGGCGCCGGCGACTGCCAGGGAGGAGGGCCAACTACCCGAGGTGAACCCGCTGGAGGTCGAGGGCGACATCATCTCGGCCGGCAGTTCCACCGTCTTCCCGCTGGCCGAAGCGATGGCCGACCGCTTCCAGGACGAAGGCTATGCCGGCAACATCACCATTGACAGCATCGGCAGTGGCGCCGGCTTTGAGCGCTTCTGCGTGGCAGCCGAGACGGACGTCTCCAACGCCAGCCGGCCCATCAAGGAATCGGAGATCGAAAGCTGCCGCGAGAACGGGCGCGAGCCCATCGAGTTCCGCGTGGGCACCGACGCTCTGGCAGTGACGGTGAGCCAGGAGAACGACTTCATCGAGAGTGCCACGCTCGAAGAGCTGGCGCTGATCTTCTCGAACGAAGCGGAGACGTGGTCGGACGTGAATCCGGAGTGGCCGGACAAGCCGATCCTGCGCTTCATCCCTGGCACGGACAGTGGCACGTTCGACTTCTTCGTGGAAGAGGTATTCGACGAGAACGAGGAGCCGATCCTGAGCGCGTCGAATACGCAGTTGAGCGAGGATGACAACGTGCTGGTGCAGGGCATCATCGGCAGCCCATACGCCGTCGGGTTCTTCGGCTATGCGTACTACGCGGAGAACACGGACGTGCTGAAGGTGTTGTCCATCGAGGGTGTGGAGCCGACGTCGGAGAGCGTGGATGCCGGCGAGTACCCGCTGGCGCGACCGCTCTTCATCTACTCCACGGCCGACATCGTGCAGCAGAAGCCGCAAGTGGCCGCCTACATCAACTTCTTCCTGTCCTTCGTGAACGAGGAGACCCGCGATGTGGGCTACTTCCCGGCGAGTGAAAGTGCGCTGAACGACGCAAAGGCCAAATGGCTCGACGCCCTGGGGATGTGAGTATGCAGGAGAACGTAGCGGGTATGGCGCCCGGGGCAGCAAATGCAGTCACTGACGCCACGAAGCAGGAGCCCATCGACCTGCGCCGGCGCCCACGCATGACGGAGACTTTTATCCAAGGCTTTCTGTTCCTGTGTGCTGTGCTCTCTATCTTCACAACTGTCGGCATCGTCTACGAGCTGAGCAAGGAGTCGCTCGACTTCTTCACGCGCCAGCTCTGGGAGGACACCAACAAGCCCCTGGCCGCCAACATCGACGCCGGTGCAACGACATTCAAAGTCAGTACGAGCGGTTCGACTCTGCACGAGGGTGATATCGTTCGCGTCAACAACGAGGTGATGGAGCTCGCTGCACTCGACGGGCAAACGGTGACCGTCGCACGGGGATTACAGGGGACGGAGGTGGTGCCGCACGAGGCCGGCATCGACATATTCCGTTCAAACACCGTATCGCTCAGGGAATTCTTCGGCGGCACGAAGTGGAACCCGCAGATTGGACAGTTCGGCATCTGGCCACTCGTCAACTCGACGTTGATGGTCAGTACGATCGCGATGCTGGTGGCACTCCCGTTGGGTCTCGGCGTGGCTATCTATCTAAGCGAGTACGCCTCGAATCGGGCGCGGAGCACGCTCAAGCCAATCCTGGAGGTGCTGGCCGGCATCCCAACGGTGGTCTACGGCTACTTCGCGCTGACGTTCATGACCCCCCTGCTGCGCTCCATTCTCGGCCGGGACGTGGTCGAAATCTACAACACCGCGTCGGCCGGCATCGTCATTGGGGTCTTGATCATACCGCTGGTCAGCTCGATGAGCGAGGATGCCCTGAGCGCGGTGCCGCGCTCGCTGCGCGAGGCCTCGTACGGCCTCGGGGCGACGAAGTTGGAGACAGCAGTGCGAGTGGTCGTGCCGGCGGCGTTGTCGGGCATCACGGCGGCCTTCATCATCGCTATTTCGCGCGCCATCGGTGAGACGATGATTGTAGCTATCGCAGCCGGCGCCGGCCCCAACTTCACACTTAACCCCTTCGAGTCGGCTGAGACCATGACGGGTCACATTGTGCGCATTAGCGGCGGTGACATCAGCTACGACTCCATCGACTACAACAGCATTTTCGCCATTGGCCTCATGCTATTCTTCATGACGCTGGCTTTGAACGTCATCGGCCAGCGTGTTGTGCACCGCTATCGGGAGGCGTACGAATGAACACAGATCGAACGCTCCCCTCTCCGGAAGAGCGAATTGAAGAGGAATCGTTCTTTCCACACAATCTTCCACGACGACACCGTTCGGCAAGCATCTGGCGGCGCGTCTTTCAGGCATCGACGGTTGTCGGCATCGTTGCGCTGCTGGCGTTGCTGTACAACATCGTCAATCAGGCCTTCGGCCTCGTTGCTGTTCAGAACGAAAAGGAGCCCGAGGCATTGGTCCTGGCAGCTAACGAAGACAAGATGTTGGCTGCGACGAACGTCGTCTCCAGCGAGGACGACAACGAACTGGTGCGGCGCATCGCCGGCAACCCCAACGCCGTCGGCTTCTTCGGCTACGCGTACGGCTACGCGTACGGCTACGCGTGCTATGAACAGAGCGCTGATACGCTGAAGGCGCTGGCGGTTGACGGCGTGGCGCCCACGGCCGATACGGTGGACAGCGGTGAGTATCCGTTGGCGCGGCCGCTGTACGTTTATACAACGTCAAACATCATGCAGGAGAAGTCGCAGGTGGCCGACTTCGTCGACTACTACCTGACGTACGTGGACGAAGAGATCGACGACGTCGGGTATTTCCCGGCCAAACCGGAAGCGCTCCAGTTGGCAAAAGAGAAATGGCTGGGTGCTGTAGGTCAGGAAAGCCATAGTGAATTGCCGGACGTGGATCCCAAATCGGTGTCGGGCGAAATTGTGATGGCCGGCAGCTCGACCGTCTATCCATTGTCGGCGCGGATCGTCCAGCGGTTTCGCGCCGAAGGCTATGCGAGTCGCATCACGGTCGACAACATCGGCACGACGGCCGGATTCCGGCGCTTCTGTGTCGACGGCGAGGCCGATATCGTCAACGCCAGCCGGCCCATCAAGCCGGCGGAAGCTCAGGCTTGTCGCAAAATCGGCCGCGACCCCATCGCGTTCCGCGTCGGCACAGATGCCGTCGCCGTGGTCGTGAGCCAGGAGAACGACTTTGCAACGTCGGCGACGACGGGCGAACTCGCCGTAGCGTTCACCGCCGCGCAAACGTGGTCCGACGTCAAGCCGGACTGGCCGGCCACAGAGATTGAGCGGTTCATACCGGGTGCAGACAGCGGTACGCTCGATTTCCTCGCCGAAACCGTCTTCGACATGCGACTGCAAGATCTGCCGAAAGAGACGCTGGTCTCGATCTTACAGGCCAACGTCTCGAAAGGGCTCTTCCGCCGTTTCGAGAGCGAGCAGCCGTTCGCGGAACGCAGTCAGCAGAACGTCTTCCAACTCGTGCAGGAGCGTGTGGTCGCACCCGAGGTGCAGGATACGTGGTCGCTCTACGATTCGCTGTTCCAGCGTTCCCAGATCGAGGCTGACATCATCGAGGATTATCCGGAAGCGCACCTGGAGTTCCGCAGTTGGATCCACGGAAGCTTTGTGACCTCTCCGCAGTCGAAGGACCCGGAGGATGCCGGCGTCCGGACGGCGGTTCTGGGGTCGCTGTGGACGATTCTCATCACGCTTCTGACGGCATTCCCTATCGGCGTCGGGGCCGCCATTTATCTCGAAGAGTACGCCAACCGCGAGAGCCGCCTGAATCGCATCATCCAGACCAACATCAACAACCTGGCCGGCGTGCCCTCCATCATCTACGGTTTGTTGGGCCTCGCCATTTTCGTGCGTGCTCTCGGTGCACTGACCAGCGGGGTAGCGTTCGGTGCCCATGATCCGACGACGGCTAACGGACGGACAATCTTGTCAGCCGGCATGACGCTGGGATTGCTGATCCTGCCGCTGATCATCATCAATGCCCAGGAGGCCATCCGGGCTGTGCCCAGTTCGCTACGGCAGGCCAGCTTTGGGCTGGGCGCGACCAAGTGGCAGACTATTTGGTACCATGTGCTGCCGAACGCAATCCCCGGCATTCTGACGGGGACGATCCTGGCTGTGTCTCGCGCCATCGGCGAGACGGCGCCGCTGATTGTCGTCGGCGCCTCGACGTACATCACTGTCGACCCCGACGGGCCGTTCTCGAAATTCACAACGCTGCCCATTCAGATCTACCAGTGGACGGCACGGCCCCAGGATGAGTTTCGCAGTATCGCGGCTGCAGCCATCATCGTGTTGCTGATCCTACTGTTATCACTCAACGCGGCCGCCGTGTTGCTGCGTAACCGTTTCGCTAGGCGACTATAGCAGGAGGCGAGCTTGAATGCCGGAAAATACTTTACAGAGGAGAACGAATACGCAACCACAGACTTCAGATACGCCATCCCAAGACGGCGCGGAGGGCGGCAACTACGCTATCGAGGTGCAGGGCCTGAACGTGTATTATGGAGACTTCCGGGCTATCAAAGATATCGACCTGAAGATTGAACGCCAGAAGATCACGGCCATTATCGGCCCCTCGGGTTGCGGGAAGAGCACGATGCTCCGCGCCTTCAATCGGATGAATGAACTGGTGCCTACTGCGCGCACCGAGGGTGCGGTGCTGTTTCGCAGTAAGAACATCTACGATGCAGATGTTGATCCGGTGGAAGTGCGCCGGCGTATCGGTATGGTGTTCCAGAAGCCGAATCCGTTCCCCAAGAGCATCTACGAGAACGTAGCCTGGGGGACGCGCATCAACGGTTTCAAAGGCAACATGGATCAGCTGGTCGAGGGGGCGCTGCGGAGCGCCGCTCTGTGGGACGAGGTGAAGGACAAACTCGATGAGAGTGGTCTCTCCCTGTCAGGTGGCCAACAGCAGCGCCTGTGTATCGCGCGCGCCATCGCCGTACAGCCGGAAGTTGTACTGATGGATGAGCCGGCTTCGGCATTGGACCCCATCGCTACGCTTAGAATTGAGGACCTGATGCAAGAGCTGAAACAACAGTACACCATCGTGGTGGTCACTCACAATATGCAGCAGGCGGCGCGCGTCTCGGACTATACGGCTTTCTTCAACATGGACGAAGACCGCGCAGGTTACTTGGTGGAGTACGGTCTGACCAAACGGCTCTTCACAAATCCAGAGAAGCAGGCCACGGAAGACTACATCACCGGTCGGTTCGGCTAGGCCAAGAAGACGATACTTTATCACTCGGATTTGAATCAACATGTCGCACCAAGCACTTGAGCAGGGATTGAAGCACCTTCAGGATGAAGTGTCGGATTTGGGCAATATGGTGGAAAGCGCTATCATTGAAACCGCAGTGAAACCGCAGTGAAACCGCAGTGAAACCGCAGTGAAACCGCAGTGAAACCGCAGTGAAACCGCAGTGAAACCGCAGTCCGCCGGAAACTACTCGCCTCCGGCACATCCGCTGTGCTTCAACAGCCAGGCAAGTGCAGAGCTAGTCAGGACGATGA
>JAANWY010000324.1 GCA_018263655.1 Anaerolineales bacterium
ATCGAAGGGTGCGGGTTTGCCTCGATGCGTTGCTTGAGCCGCACCCTTCGATACGATCTCCACTTCGTTTCGACCTACTCAGGATGCTAACCGACAATTAAGCATAATCGGTTTATTCTGTAACTGTTCAGGTAGGGGCGGCTGATACGCCAGTGTATCAGCCGCCCCCTCAATCAGGTCAACTGCTTGGCGTCGCCGGCGGCTCTGGCGTTGGCGTCGGCGGGTACGGCGGCTCCTCTAGCCACTCCCGTACACCCTCGACATTCGACTTGGGTACCAAACGGATCGCCGCATCGCCATCCACCTGCAAATAGCGCGACGTGCCACGCGGGTTCTCGTCACCCACGCGGTAGACGACGGAATCGCCGTCCTTCGGCGTCAGCGTGATAGTCCAAGCCGGCTCCTCCAGCCCAAAATCTGCGACGTCTTGAACGTCGTCCAGGGTCTTCGTCGGCTTGAGGCCCGTCAGGCGGTTCAGCGTCGTTGTGACCTTGGCCTCGCCGGCTGGCTCGGGGGAGTCACCGGCAATCACCCATTTCTCGTCCTGTCGCTCGACGGTAATGGACTTGTCGCCCTCCTCGATCTCGACAGACTGCACATCGGACGCTGCCAGCGACGTGAGGGGGGCCGGCGTCGGTGTAGCGTCGGAATCCGTTTCAGCCAGCCCTTGTCGATTGACGAAGAACACGGCACCGCCCAGAATAACAAGCACGATCAACAGAATCGCTGTGTTGCGAAAACTCATCGTTCACCTCCTAACGCCGGTTCCACCACACGACCCCGCCAACCACCAGGATGCCCAGTGGCAGCAGGCCGGCGAACGTGATCAGCAGCAGATTCTGCTGACCGCCCGTCAGCGGCTGAATCTGGCGGTTCTCCGGCGGCTTCGGCCCGATGGCGATCAGTTCCTCAGACTCGGTTAGCCAATTGACTGTGTTCTTGAACAGGTCCGTGTTGCCGAAACTGCCCCGCACCTGTTGGAGAATGCTGTTGCTGACCAGGTCGGAATCGCCCACGACCGCGATGCGACCTCCGGCCGGACCGGTGGCGACAGCCATCATCGTCAGTGGCCCCTGCGGATCGTCGGGGTCCGGTTGCGGCGACTGCTGCTGCAAGTTGGCCAGATTCGTCTCGCCCCAGGAGCGGCTGCTGCTCCTGGCAACTTCGGTCACCGAGACGCCCTCGGCCGTCTCGCCGGCCCGCGAAACGCTGCGCGCCAGCGGGAAGAACACCGTCAGACCACCCAGATCCTTCGTGATGGTGTGGAACTGAAAGTTGCTGACCAGCGGTGTGCCAGCATCGCCGAAGAACGACTGCGCTGGATCGACGATGAGGTCGTTGTCCAACCGGAGACCCACCTGGCTCAGCATCGGATTCAGGCCGGTTTCCACGCCAGGATCGGCCATCACCATCAGCTTGCCGCCGGCAGCGACGTAATCCTGCAGGTGCTGTACCTCTTCGGGCGCGAAGGCCACCTGCGGGCCGGCCACGATGATGGCGCCCGCGTCGCTGGGCACCGTGTCCGTAATCGTCTGGAGATTCACCAGCTCAATCTGGTAGTTGTCACGCTCCAAGACGGCTTTCACCTGGGAGTAGCCGTCGCCGCCGGCCTCATCGGGACCGCGCTCCTGGTGCCCCGTGGTAAAGTAAACCTTGCGCGGCTCCGTCTCCGAGACCTTCAGAATCGCGCTGGTGATGTCCTGCTCATCGAGGCCGAACGTCTCCTGTTTGCGACCCCCTTGCTCGAACACCAATACGTTGTAGCTCGAGATCTCGTACTGACGCGCAACAGCCGGCTGCCGATCGGGATCGATGAAGCGGTAGTCGACTTCGTCACTCAGATACTTGTACTCGTCCAACAGATTCCGCACTCGCTCAGCCTGCGGTCCGCCCGGCGACATGAAGGCCGTCACTTGCACCGGTTGCTCGAGGCCGGCCAGAATCTGCTTCGTCTGCTGTGAGAGCGAGTACTGGCCCGTTTCGGTCATATCGATGCGGTGGTGATACTGAGCGCCTAGATAGTTGATGAAGCCCAGAATACCGAGAAAAGCGATGCTGGCGATGAGGGTGTTGCCGCCGTAGCGCGCGCGCCGGCCAGTCAGTGCTTCGCGCAGTTCGGCCGGCCGCAGGAATGCGTAACTCAGTACGAGGACAACACCGACAGCCCAGAAGAGCTGTGGCAGCCACACAGGGTCGCTGCCCAGCATCTCGGCAGCCGTGCCAATCGCCAGCGACAAGATACCTACGATAACAAATTGAGGTGCGTATTCGCGCAACCGAGCCATCATCAGCGCCACCTCCTCGTTTCAAGCACGCGTGTCGCCAGGTAGAGCGCGCCGGCGACCACACTCAGATAAAAGACAACGTGCGTAGTATCAACCACGCCCCGCATGAAGTCAGAGAGATGTTCCGAGAGTGATACGTATCCGAAAAAGCGACCCACCAGCGAATCCGGCCCGCTCATGTCGGTCACTGCACCGGACACATACAACAGAACGACCAACGCAACCCCTAACACGGCCGCAACGATCTGATTCTCAGTCAGGGCCGATGTCAAGGTGCCCAGCGCCAGGAGCGCACCCCCCAGCAGGATCAGGCCGAGATAGCCCGACAGGATCGGGCCGTAGTCGGGGTTGCCCAGACGCCACAGCACAACGACGTACAGGCCGGTGAACGCCATCATGGCTAGGTACAGCACCAAGGCAGCCAACCACTTGCCCCAAACCACCTGCCAGTCACGCACCGGCGAGGTCATGAGCAATTCGATCGTGCCCGAGCGTTGCTCTTCAGACACGAGCCGCATGGCAAGCAGTGGCGCGACAAAAAGCAAAATCACAACCATATTCGAAAACGCGAACTGCATCGTCGCCTGAAGCGACAGCGCCAGAATCGCGCTGAAAAAGTAGCCGGCGACGGCCAGGAAGCCGGCGCCTACCAAATACGCAATTGGTGACGCGAAGTAGGCCCCCAGCTCGCGCCGAGCGATCACCCACATGTTACGCATCGCTCTCCTCCTCTCGAGCTACTTCGGTCTCCTCCAGAACTGGTTCTGTGTCTACATCCTCTTCTGTTTCGACTGTTTCGACGGCCGGCTCCGGTTCGCGAGTTTCCTCAGTCTCGGTGGTGAGCTGTAGGAAGACGTCCTCCAAGCCCATGCCGACGGGCCGCAGCTCCAGCAGAGACCAGCCCCGCTCGACGATCCGCCGCGCCAGAATCGGCCGCAGTTCCACGTCCAGCGCACATGTGATGTCATACGATCCGTTGCCCACTTGCCCCACACCCTCGACGCCGTCTATGGCACCCAAGACCTCGGCGACGCCATCGGCGCTGGGGTCGAGGGTGACTCGGACGTGCTCGGCGCCTTCGAGGCGCGTTGACAGTTGTTCGGGCGTGTCCTCGGCCACAATGCGACCTTTGTTGATGATGAGCACCCGCTCACAGATCTGACTGACCTCGGGCAGGATGTGGGTGCTCAAAATCACAGTGCGCTCGCCGCTCAGACTGCGGATCAGCTCGCGCACCTCGATAATCTGTTTCGGATCGAGGCCGAGGGTCGGCTCATCCAGGACAATCACCTCGGGATTGTGCACCAACGCCTGGGCCAGTCCGACGCGCTGTCGATATCCCTTTGAGAGCTGACCGATGAGATCGTCAGCTCGATCAACGATGTCCACCTGCTCCATCACGCGGTCGATGCTATCCCAGCGTTCGTCAACGCTGCGCAACTGAGCGACAAAATCCAGGTAGCCCTCCACGGTCATTTCGGGGTAGAGGGGGACGGTCTCGGGCAGATAGCCGATGCGCCGGCGCACCTCCAGCGAGTCGTGAAACACGTCGAAGCCGGCTACCGTCGCGCGTCCATCCGTCGGCGGCATGAAGCCGGTCAAGATGCGCATAGTGGTGGTTTTGCCGGCGCCGTTCGGTCCCAAAAACCCCAGCACCTCACCCCGAGGCACGTGGAAGCTCACGTCCTCGATAGCGACGAAGTCGCCGTAGTGTTTTGTGAGGTTCTCAACTTCAATCATACGTAACCTCCTTGCACTCTTCTCAATGTAAAACGAAATGGCACTTCGTTATGTAAAACGAAATGGTATTTCGTTCTACATGCATGCTAGGCCGCGCAAGCTTGGACCGGGTTTGTACTCCGAAATGGAAACGGGGCACAGCACTAAGAAGACGCGACCCAGCGAGGTAGAGTCAGTTCGAGAGCTGATTTTGCAACGACGTAATTCTAGCACTCCGCCTCGATTTGCCAAAACGCAGCTCAGCAGTTCTAAATTTGGCGGTCAGCAACTGAGTAGTGCACGTATCGAAGTGTGCTGACCGCCAAGAAGCACACTTCGATACGGCTGGCGCCTACTCAGCATGCTTCTTGGCCGGTCAGCACCCGAATCCGAGCCAAATTCAGAACTGCTGAACGCAGCTTGTGTACACTATTTTCCTACGCTATAATTTCCAAACCACCGGTCGGGAGACGGCCGGCAGGATGGGTGTGTTGAAAGGATAGGGTTATGTTTGAATCGGCGGTGGATGTACGTCAACGCCTGCGCGAGGCGCGCTACCTCTGCAGCGACGAGATGGCCACGGTGGTCTTCCTGGCGGACCAGATGGGCAAGCCGCTGCTGGTAGAGGGGCCGGCCGGCGTCGGCAAGACCGAACTCTCCAAAGCCCTCGCTGAAGCCCTCGACACCAAACTGATCCGACTCCAGTGCTACGAAGGCCTGGACGAAGCCAAAGCCCTCTACGAGTGGGAGTACGCCAAGCAGATGCTGTACGTCCAGGTGTTGCGCGATCGGTTTAGCCAGATGCTGGCCGACACGGGAACCTTGGACGAAGCGTTTGACCGCGTCGCGCAGGAAGAGGACCTCTTTTTCTCCGAACGTTTCTTGCTCCCGCGACCGCTCTTGCGCGCCATCACCAGCGATAAGCGCGTCGTTCTCCTCATCGACGAGGTTGACAAAACAGACCCCGAATTCGAAGCCTTTCTCCTGGAGGTGCTGAGCGATTTCCAGGTCAGCATCCCCGAGGTGGGCACCATCGCGGCTCGCACACAGCCGCTGGTGGTGTTGACCAGCAACCAGGCCCGCGACCTGTCGGATGCGCTGCGCCGGCGCTGTCTCCACCTCTTCATCGACTTCCCAACGCTGGACCGGGAGCTGGACGTGGTTCGCGTCCGCGTCCCCGAGGTCGCAGAGGACTTGGCGGAGCAGGTGGTGGCCTTTGTCCACGAAGCACGGCGCATGGCGCTGCGCAAACAGCCTGGCGTAAGCGAAACGCTGGACTGGGCGCGCGCGCTGGCACTGCTGAACGTCAACTCACTGGGCGAAGCCGAGGTCGCACGTACGCTGGGCGCCATCATCAAAAACGAAGGTGACGCGGATCGCACGCGGCAGTCGATTCCGCGTTTGCTGCGCGGGATGGATCGCCGGCTAGATGAGTGGAAGGGGAACGGCCCTTCGTTTAACTCAGGACAAAGTCATGGACCAAGTCTTAACTGAGTTTGTACAAGTTCTGCGCCGTGCCGGCCTCCGCGTGTCCAGCAGCGAGACGTTGGACGGACTGCTGGCGGCCCAGATTGCCGGCATCGACGACCGCGAACAGATGCGGGCCGCGCTGCGCGCCGCCATGGTGAAGCGCAGCCGCGACATCCCCACCTTCGACCAAATCTTCGATCACTTCTTCGGCCTGCAGGGTGAGATGCCGCTGGGACAGCCAATGCCCGGCCAGGGCCAGCCTGGCGAAGGCGACTTTCCGCTGGATCAGTCGGAGCTGGAGCAGGCCATTCAGCGCGCTCAGCAGGCTCTGGACGACTTGGGCGAGCAAATCAGCGACCTGACGGAAGCCCTGCTGCGCGGCGATATGCCGGAGGTGCTGTCGAAGCTGGCGCAGGCGATGCAGGATGCGCGCGCGTCGCAGATGGAGAACTTCCTCCAGCGCGGACGAATGACGCAGGAGATACTGCGCCGGCTGGACTGGAGCCGTGTCGTAGCCGAGATACAGGCGCTGATTCAGGTGCTGCGCGAGATGAGCGAAGACGAATTAGCCGACGCACTGCAGGGCCGCGCCCGTGACGTGCACGAGCTCTTCCCGCGCTGGGTGGCCGAAGAGGTGTCGTCTGGCTTTGAGCGGCACAATCCCGAGTGGCAGCCGCCGGTGGGGCCAGCCCTGGCGCAGAAAGACTTCTCCGAGTACACCGCAGCCGAAGTGGAGGCCATGAGCCGGCAAGTCGACCGGCTGGCGCAGAAGCTGCGCGACGAACTTTCGCGTCGCAAACGCACCGGCGACCGCAAGCGGCTGGACGTGAGCCGCACCCTGCGCCGCAGCATGCGCACTGCCGGCGTGCCCATGGAGCTGTTGTTCCGCGAACCGCGCCCGAGCCGGCTGCGCCTCGCGCTGATCTGCGACGTTTCGTCCTCGGTGCGGAACGCCTCACGCTTCATGCTCCAGTTTGTCCACAGCCTCCAGCAGCAGCGCGGGCGCGTCCGCAGCTTCGTCTTCATCGAGGACTTGACCGAGGTCACCAACTTCTTCGAGCGCAATCCGCTGGACGCCGCTGTGGAGATGGCGCTGACCGACGCCGACATCCCGTACTGGGCCCACAGCGACTTCGGCCGGAGCTTCCGGATGTTCTTGAACAACCACAGCGATGCCATCAACTCGCGCACGACCGTCATCGTGCTGGGCGACGGGCGCAGCAACTTCCACGCCCCCCAGCTCGACGCCCTGGCGACGATCCGGCAGCGAGCGCGCCGGCTCCTCTGGCTCAACCCGGAATCGCAGTGGGGGTGGGGCCACGGCGATAGCATCATCGACCTCTACGCCCGCGAGTGCGATTTTCTGACAGAGTGCCAGAACCTGGAGCAACTGACGGCGGTGATGGAGTATCTGACGGAGACGGCGAGGTAATCCATGATGCAAGAACTCGTAGAAATGCACGATGAACGGGACGTACTCGTTCCGCCACGCCCTCTGACGTTCGACGAGTTCGTGGACCTGTTCAGCGAAGATGATGATGTGGCGTGGCTATTTGCGACGCCTTTGCCTATGGATCTAGACACCCTGATGCAACTCCTGAATGACGAGGCCAATTCTACACAAGAAGAGTCCGGAAAAAAGGGGTCGGTGGGGGGCGGCCGCCCCCCACCGACCCCTTTTTTCCGCATTTCGCAACTGCGAGGGCAGTAGCCGGGCACTGCCC
>JAANWY010000325.1 GCA_018263655.1 Anaerolineales bacterium
TCTTCCGATCTAAATTCGGTTCAGAAACAGCCTCTTGCTCGCCGAAGGTCTCCTGACCGAGGCGAATGGGGCTCGGTCAGGAGACCTTCGCCCAGCACGCCAGGCAATTTAACATTGTCGAGGTAATTACACACGGATTTAGTTTGGCAGTCAATGGGTCTTGTGCTATAATGAGTCCGCACCGGCGCGGATGGCCGGGTGTCTCGGAAAGGAGCGGCGTCGATGATCGAAGTGAATGTCGACAGTATACGTGTCAGTCTCATATCTCAGCAGCGCGTGGTTGTTCTTCGAGAGTTGGACAGCAGTCGCTATCTGCCCATTTGGATCGGCCCCTTCGAGGCTGACGCCATCACTATCGCTTTGCAAGGGGTGGAAATTCCGCGTCCTTTGACCCACGACTTGCTGAAGCGCGTCATCGACGAGGTCGGCGGCGAAGTCTCTCACATCCTCGTCAACGACCTGCGGGATGACACGTTCTATGCCCGTATCGTGATGGACGTCAACGGTCGACACTCCGAAGTCGACTCTCGCCCGAGTGATGCCATCGCTCTGGCAGTTCGCGCCCGAGTACCCATCTTTGTTGTGGAAGACGTCATGGATCGCGCCGGCGTCGAGCCTTCCGAGGAGGATGTGGAGCTCCGTGACGATGTTGTTCTGACGCCAGAGGAAGAGGAGAAACTAGACGTCTTCCGTGACTTCGTCGAAACACTCGACATGGATGACCTCGACGAGGATGAGGAAGACACGTAACCTTCATCCACTGTGCAGCGAAGGGCCGGCTCCTTGCACGCCTCTCAGGCCGTCCCGGATGTCTTACGCTCGTGCTTGCAACGGGCGTTGCATTCAGTGCAACACATGGCACACATGATCTTCCACACTTGACAGGTTCATTGCAGTCCTCGCTTGACCCAGTGTGCCCTTCGAAATATACTTGCCCGTTTGGGCCTTGATTTGAAACCTTGGTAACACCTCGATCAATCTGATCTCAACGTGGGCAGGAGCCGCTACAGCGTCGTGCGCCGCGAGAGTGTGTGAGGAGAATCCATGGCAACAGATAGACTTCCTCCACAAAACATAGACGCCGAGATTTCGGTTCTCGGCAGTTTGCTAATAGACTCCGAGGCCATCATTAAGATTGCCTCGTTTCTGCGCCCAGATGACTTCTATCGCGAGAGTCATGGGCTGATTTACGCTGCCATCCTGCGGCTCTTTGAGCGCCGCGAGCCGGCAGACATGGTGACGGTCAGCGACGAGCTCGACCGTCACGACCAGTTGGAGCAAGTCGGCGGCCAGGCTTACCTGACATCGCTCATCAGCCGGGTGCCGACGTCGGTACACATTGAACACTACGCCCGTATCGTAGAATCCACTGCGGTTCGCCGCCGGCTCATCAATGCGGCCGGCCAGATTGCCGCCTTGGCCCACGAAGAGGCTGAGGATGTCCGCACGACCATCGACGAAGCCGAGCGCGTCCTCTTCCAGGTGTCCGAGCGCCAGCTCAGTCAGGACCTGACACCGATTGGCCGCATCCTCAGCAAGTACTTCGACCAGATTGAATACCTGTACGAAAATCAGGGCGAGATGACGGGTACCCCTACCGGTTTCGCCGACCTGGACAAGCTCCTCAGTGGGTTGCAACCCTCGGACCTCATCATCATCGCCGGCCGGCCAGGTATGGGCAAGACCTCACTCACGCTCTCATTAGCCCAGTACATGGCCGTCGAGCACAAGAAGTGCGTGGCCATCTTTACGCTGGAGATGGCCGGCGAGCAGCTTGCGCAGCGCATGATCTCATCCGAGACGGGCATTGATTCCCAGCGCCTGCGGGTCGGCGAAATCCGCGATGACGAGATCGAACAGATCGCGCGGGCCATTGGCCTGTTGTCGGATACAGAGATCTTTATCGACGATACGCCCGCCATCTCGACGATGGAGCTGCGCACGAAAGCGCGCCGGCTGGCCACCGAACGCGACCTCGATCTGGTCATCCTCGACTACATGCAGCTCATGCGCTCGGGGATACGGACTGACAACCGCGTCCAGGAGATTTCGTACATCTCGCGCGCTCTCAAGGCCTTAGCGCGTGAGCTCCGGGTGCCCGTCATAGCGGCTTCGCAGCTCTCCCGCGCCGTGGAGAGCCGGCAGGACAAGCGCCCGATTCTGTCTGATCTACGTGAGAGCGGCTGTCTTACCGGAGAGAGCCTGGTGACGCTGGCCGACAGCGGTGCACGAGTCCCCATTCGAGACTTGGTTGGACAGTCAGGTTTCACCGTGTGGGCGTTGAGCGAAGAGACGTTCAAGCTGGAGCCGGCTGAAGTCAGTCGCGCGTTCTCAACAGGTACGAAGCCCGTCTATCGTATAACGACGCGCCTGGGGCGTTCTATTTGTGCGACGGCAAATCATAAGTTCCGCACGATCAATAGGTGGAAGCGTCTAGATGAACTCGAAGTAGGTGAGCGTATTGCTCTACCACGCTCCATCTCTACCTCGTCACTGGCGTCAATGAGCAATGTTGTTTCTATTGAGGTGGAAGGCGAAGCCGAGGTCTATGATTTGACGGTTCCAGGTCCACACAGTTTCGTCGCCAACGAAATCATTGTCCACAACAGCATTGAGCAGGACGCAGATATCGTCATGTTCATCTACCGTGACGAGGTCTACAACGAGCACACCGATCGCCCCCACGTCGCAGAGATCCTCGTGGCTAAGCATCGCAACGGCCCGACGGGCAAGATCGACCTGGCCTTTATGGCCGAGCAGGCCAAGTTTGTGAATCTGTACCGCGCACCAGCGCCTGTTGAGGTGTAGCCCGATTGGAGCAACTGCGGGAGATGAAAGATGCCTAAGGTCATAGTTCCGGTAAAGGAAGAGATTTTGAGGTCGGTTGAGCGACGCAGGGCCAGCGGTGCGGTGAGTGATGCAAGTCAACACTTGGCAGAATTGATCGACCTAGGCTTCGAACATCGCTTGGGACAATTGTACCAGGAATTCGAAGCCGGCGAGATCAGTCTGGAATACTTCGCTGATGAGTTGGGCCTGGGTCTCCGTGATCTCTACGCCGCGTTGGAAAAACGCGGGTGGCCTACATCAAACATCCCGACCCAAGCTACGATCCGACAGTAGACTGTAAGCATGAAGAGCTTTTCTGGCTTTCCCGCCGGCAAGGTCGCGCACACCCCCTTGCCGAACCTGTTCTTCACCGAGTTGCTGCCCATCATCGATGAGCTGGCAGAATTGAAGGTGACGCTGCACATCTTCTGGCGCCTGTACCACATGCGCGACTACCCGCGCTGCGTCAGCGATGCTCAGTTGGCCGGCGACACCACGCTGCTGCGCAGCTTAAACGAGTTAGGGCGACCGGTCCACGAAGCATTGGAAGAAGGCCTAGAGCATGCTGTAGCACGTGGGACACTCCTTAGGTTAAGCGCGGGAGCGGAGGTGCGGGGGAGCGGAGGTGCGGAGGGGGAGAGGAGCAGAGGGACAGGGGAGCAGGGAAGTCGGTCTAGACGGAGCGCCCAGGCGACTAAGCGACCACCCGACGACCCGACCACCTGGTACTTCCCGAACACGGCTCAGGGCCGGCGCGCCATCAAGCGCATCCAGGCCGGTGATTTGACCCTGCCAGAAGCCGGCCCGAGCGAAACCGTAAGCCAGGCTCCCGTCGAGTTGGAGCGCCCCAACATCTTCGTATTGTACGAGCGCCACATCGGCGTGCTCACCCCCTTCATTGCTGATGAATTGCGAGATGCCGAGCAAAACTACTCCGCCGAGTGGATTGAGGAAGCCTTCCGCATTGCGGTGGAACAGAACGTCCGCAAGTGGGCGTACGTACGCGGCATCCTCCGGCGGTGGTCGACAGAAGGACGAGACGATGGAACCGATCGGCAAGTATCTAAAGAAGATCCAGATCGATATATCTCGGGCCGATATGCCGACTACGTCGAGCACTGACGGCTCCGACGGCGACCTGCCCGGGGATGCCGGGCGTGGCGACTCAGACCACAACGCCTGCCCTATTTGCCAAGGCCTGGGATTCATCACGCGGGATGTCCCTGTAGGACATCCCGAGTTCTGACTTGTGCTCTTCCCATCGTGCAAGCAGGAAGAACTAGAAGCGACCCGCCTGTCCGATCTGCGTCGTGCCAGCAACTTGGGCATGCTGTCGCACATGACATTCGATAGTTTCTTATCAGAGGGTATTGGGCTGAATGCCGAGAAGCAGCGGAACCTGCGGCAGGCGTTCGAACAGGCCAAGCGCTTCGCCGGAGATCCACACGGGTGGCTTGTCTTGAAAGGTGGCTATGGCTGCGGCAAGACACATCTAGCAGCCGCCATCGCCAACTACCGGATCAAACGAGGCTATCCCGCTCTCTTCATCGTCGTCCCCGATCTGTTGGATCACCTGCGCGCGGCATTCAGTCCATCTGGCGGCGTCACATACGATGAGCGCTTCGACAGTGTGCGTACGATCCCACTCCTTATCCTGGACGACCTGGGGACGCATGCCGCCAGCCAGTGGGCACAGGAAAAACTCTATCAGATCTTCAACCATCGCTATAACGCTCAGCTCCCGACGGTCATCACCACCAATCACGAATTAGAAGAAATCGACTTGAGGCTTCGCTCCCGCATGGTCGATCCATCGCTCTCTACCATTTGCACAATTGTAGCGCCAGACTTCCGCCGTGCCGGCGTCGGCGGAGACGATTCTGAGCTCAGCAGCCTGAGTCTACATCAGGATCAGACGTTCTCCAGTTTTGAAATGCGGACCGGTGAACTAGATCGTGAGAAGCGCGAAAATCTGAAGCGCGGCTACGGCCTCGCCCGCACTTTCGCCGAAAACCCTGACGGGTGGCTCGTCCTGACGGGGACCTACGGTTGCGGCAAGACGCACCTGGCGGCCGCCACCGCCAATTTTCGCGCCGATCTCGGGTATCCCCCGCTGTTCGTCACCGTCGCCGACCTGCTGGATCACCTGCGGGCTACCTTCAGCCCCAACAGTCAGGTATCCTACGATAAGCTGTTTGAGCAAGTGCGGACAGCCGACTTACTCGTGTTGGATGATCTGATGACACAGAGCGCAACGCCCTGGGCACGAGAGAAGCTCTACCAGTTGTTCGACTATCGCTACAATGCCCGCTTGCCCACCGTCATCACCATGAACGAGACGCTGGACGAGGTCGACGCGCGGCTGCGTTCACGCATGCTCGACCGGTCGCGCTGCACGATCTTCGCTATGAAGGTTCCCAGCTATAGAAAAAAGGGAAGCAAGTAGAGCTGACTGATTCACCCCCACGCCGGAACGCGGCACGCCGAGGGGCTCTTGTTCTACTTGCGATAGCCCTGATCCTCGCCACGCTCACATTTGTTTTCAGTAACACGTTGACGGGGGTTTTGTATCGCCTGACGGGCGAAGAAGACACGCTCGAAGGTATCAAAGGCGTCGGCGCGCTGACCGTCCTGTGGCTTACGCAGCGTCCGCCCCAGACAGCGCCTTTCGCACCCATGCCCCACGTCGATGTGAACCCGTACGGCGTCAACACCTTCCTGCAGCTGGAGGCCGAAGAAAAGAACGTACGCCGGCAGCTCAAGATGCTCCACGACGCCGGCGTCGGCTGGGTTCGCCAGGAATTCCCGTGGGAAGACATCGAAATCCACGCCAAAGGCGACTTTGAGGACCGCCGCACGGAGCCGCACAAGTCAGCCTGGCTGAAATACGACCGCATCGTGGATTTGGCCCAGGAGCACGAAATCCAGATCCTGGCGCGCCTGGACAACCCGCCGGCCTGGTCCCGCGCCCAGGGCGACGAAATCGGCACCCTGGCACCGCCTGACGATTTCGAAGACTTTGGGGACTTCGCCGCTGCGGTTGCGGACCGCTACTGCGGCCGAATCGATTACTACCAGGTGTGGAACGAGCCCAACATCTACCCCGAGTGGGGCGAGCAAGACGTGGATCCCGAGGCCTACACCGAACTTCTGACGGTGGCCTACGAACGGATCAAGGAAGCCTGTCCTGGAGCGACGGTCGTCAGTGCAGCGCTGGCCCAGAACGTCGAGGCCGGCGGACGCAATATGAGTGACTTGATCTTCCTGGAGCGGATGTACGCAGCTGGCGCCGGCGACGACTTCGACGTACTCGGTGCCCAGGCCTTCGGGCTGTGGACCGGCCCCACCGACCGGCGCGCCAGCCGAGATCGGGCCAACTTCAGCCGCATCGAGCTGACGCGCGACATCATGGTGCGGCACGGCGACCCTTCGACAGGCTCAGGACAACGTGCCGGCAAACCGATTTGGGTCACCGAGATGGGCTGGGCCGCCGTTCCCGAAGATATTCCCACGGTGTTCGGTCGCGTCACCCGCGAGCAACAGGCGCGCTATCTGGTCGATGCGTATCGTCGCGCCAACAGCGAATGGCCTTTCGTGGGACCGTTGTTTGCGTGGTTTCTGCGCCGGCCCGACTGGAGCGAGCAGGACCAGGACTGGTTCTATTTTGGTCTGATCTCGCCGGATTGGGAAACCACGCCGGCTTTCGATGCGCTGGCAGTGCTGGCCTCTGCGCTGCCAGCTGTGCCGCCCGGGCTGTACCAGGAAGACCACCCTGCGCTGCACTACGGCGGCGACTGGCAACCTCAGAGCGCCCCAGAGGCGTCCCTCGGCGCCTATCGCGTTGGCGCACCTGGCTCCCTTGTCAGCTTCGCCTTCGAAGGCTCCGACGCGACGTTGGTTGCAGTAGCCGAGAGTACATCGAGCACCGGTATTCTTATCATCGATGGCGAGAAGATGCAATTTCGGTTACCAGCTCGTGAATATCATCGACTTGCACGATACTTGCCGACCGGCCGCCATGTCGTCGCAGTTCGTGTTGATCAGGGAGCGCTGGCGTTGGACGCCATTCTCATTCGCAGTACTCACGACCGCCTCGTCCGCCACATCTTAGTCAGCCTCGCCCTCGTCTTCGCCGTGGTCGCTGTCACCACCCTCATTCGTTACACCCGTCAAACGGACCGCCAATCTCTAATCTCTAAGGGGATTCCAGAATTTAAAACCTCCCAAAGACCCAAAGATTTATGAGGGAAATGGGCCATTTTTGGGAGGTTTATTTCCCTGGAAGTCCCTAATCTCTAGTCTCTCACCCC
>JAANWY010000326.1 GCA_018263655.1 Anaerolineales bacterium
TGATGCGAAAATTCGTGTCTTCTCAATATGTGGGGGGACATGTACGACGATTTGGTAAATCGTCGGGTCGAAATACCATTTCGACCTACATAGCCCCGAAATAGTGAGATGATGCGAAAATTCGTTGTATTTCCCAATTTGTTGTAGTGTTCTCGCCACAAACCGGCGGCCGGCCTTGCCAAATCCGCTGATCTTTGATAGAATATGTGGTTGGTAGAGCGACACGCAGTCTTAGCCTATCTCAATTAGATAGATACATCTCAGACCGGAGGATTCAGTGAATAAGCGAGAACGTGTATTTGCAGCGTTGAACGGAGACGAAGTCGATCGTTCGCCGGTAGCCCTGTGGCGCCACTTCCCAGAACATGATCAAACCGCCGGTGGGTTGGCCCAGGCGGTGGCTGCTTGGCAGAAAAAGTGGGACTGGGACTTCGTCAAGGTGACGCCCACCAGCGGGTACTACTACGAAGACTGGGGTGCCACGTTCGAATATCGGCCACAAGGGAATGCGCACGGCACGCGGACGGTCCTGTCGCGCCCTGTACAGAGCCGGCAGGACCTGGAGAACCTGGCGCCGCTCGACATCACGCAGGGGGTCTACGGTCGCGAACTGCAGGCCCTGCGCGAGCTTCGCAAGCTGCTCGATGAGGACGTACCGGTGCTGGAGACTATCTTTAGCCCCTTCAACGTCGCTAACAGCCTGATGGGCGAGTTTCTGGCCACCGCTGTAGCGGACTACCCTGACGAACTGCGGCAGGCGATGGACACCATCACCGAGGTGACGACGGAGTTCGCTGTGGCGTCGCTGGAAGCCGGCGCCGACAGTATCTTCTTCGCCACGCAGATGGCGCAGCCGGCCTTGGCCAGCCAAGAACAGTTCCAGACGTGGGGCATCCCGTACGATCAGCAAGTGCTGAACGCCCTGCGCGACGAGACGGATTTCGTTCTGTTGCACGTTCACGGGGATGACGTCTACTTCGACCTGCCGGTGCCGGCGTACCCCGTCGATGCCGTCAACTGGCACACGCGAATTACCGGGCCGTCTCTGCAGGAGGCCCTGACCAAGTTCGATGGGGCCGTGGTTGGTGGACTTACGGAGGAGGTGTTGGTCGCCGGCCACCCCGACGAGGTTCGGGCGCAGGCGGTTGACGCCGTCGAGCAGACCGGCGGCGAGCGAGTGATCGTCGGGGCCGGCTGTGTTACGCCCATCACGACACCGGAAGACAACATCCAGGCCGTTCGACAAGCTATCGTTTGATAAGCGATTGGAGGCTGATTGGGCTGTGAACGACGAGCAATTTGACCTTCAGGAGCCAATCGAAGAATTGGGTGATGAGGAACCTGGGACTTCCTGGGGCAGGGCGCTGTTGCGGTTCCTGCGTGATGTTGTCGAAGCCGGGTTGATGGCCGTGATCCTCTTCGTGTTGCTGCAGGCGACAGTGCAGAACACGGTGGTCGAGGGTCAGAGCATGGAGCCCAATCTGGCGGACGGCCAGCGACTCTTGGTCAATAAGCTGGCGTATCGTTTCGGTGAACCGCAGCGCGGTGACATCGTCGTGATCGACTCACCCCGGGGTACATCAGAAAAGCTCATCAAGCGCATCGTCGGTATGCCTGGCGAAGAGATTGAGTTGCGTCAAGGGCGCGTCTACATCGACGGCCGGCTGCTCGAGGAATTCTATCACCCCAGGGTGGGGATGCGCCCCTACCCGCCGACGGTGATCGCGCCCGATCACTACTTCTTGCTGGGTGACAACCGCGACCACAGCGGCGATTCCCGCGTCTGGGGGCCTGTTCACAGTGAGATGATTGTCGGTCGGGCGTGGCTTTCCCTGTGGCCGCCAGAACGCTGGGACTGGTACGGTTGGCCGGCTGACGGCGAGAAGTCCGTCGGTAAGCGTTCAGGCGGTATCACGGTCCGCGTCATGCGCATCGAATCGGCCGGCCACGTGTNNAACTACTTCGACGATCAAGAATAGACCGGAAAAGATGGGGGCGCCCCCATCTTTTCCGAAGCTCTCGACTGCGAGGGCAGTTGCCGGGAACCAACATTTTGACAGACCCTTAGTGCTGTTGGAAAGGGAACGGGACATGATGCACGATATGCGTATCTGTGTCGATTGTGGCATGGAAAATCCAGAGATAGCTCGTTTTTGCATGCGGTGTGGAAATGGGCTCGTAGCCGGCCGGCCGGCCGAGCAGCGGGTGGTAATCACCGGCATGGGGGCTGTCACTTCGCTAGGGCTATCTGTGGACAACTTTTGGGAGGGGTTGCTGGCCGGTCGATCAGGGATCGATCGCATTACGAATTTTGATCCTGGCGATTACCCAACTCAGATTGCCGGCCTCGTCAACGATTTTGACCCTCGAGATTTCATGGGTCGCAAAGCGGCGCGCCGGATGGCGCGCTTCAGCCAAGTCGCTGTCGCCGCGGCGAGGATGGCCATTGAGGATGCCGACTTAGCCACAGGCGAACGCCGGGAGGATGCGGGCGTGTTGCTCGGATGTGCGATAGGGGGCTTCGACGAAACGGATGCGGCGGTCCGGACGCTGATCGAGAAGGGCGGAATGCGCCTGTCGCCCTTTTACATCGTTATGATTCCGCCGAATATGGCGTCCTTCCACGTTGCGAAGACCTTTGGTTTTGCCGGGTACAACAATACTTGCACGACGGCCTGTGCGGCCGGTACGCAAGCCATCGGTGAGGCAGCGGAGATCATTCGGCGTGGCGATGCCAGTGTGATGATCGCCGGCGGCACTGAAGCATCCTTTGGTGAAATCGCGCTGGCAGCGTTCTCTGTGGGGCGAGCGTACTCGACGCGGAACGACGAACCGGAGAAGGCCAGCCGGCCCTTTGACAAGGATCGCGATGGCTTCGTGGGCGGTGAAGGGTCTGGCATCTTGGTATTGGAAAACCTAACCCACGCTCTGGAGCGTGGTGCCCGCATTTATGGTGAGGTTCTGGGGTACGGGGCTTCCAACGATGCCTATCACCTGATCGCCCCAGATCCGGAAGGCAAGGGAGCGGCGCTGGCGATGCGCACGGCCCTCCGGAACGCCGGCGTTGATCCAAAGCATGTGGACTACATCAACGCTCACGGGACCGGCACGCCGCTCGGTGATGTGGCGGAGACCGTGGCAATCAAGAAGACGTTAAAGAAACACGCCTACGAAGTCCCCGTGAGCTCGACAAAGTCCATGATTGGCCACCTGTGGGGCGCAGCCGGCGCAGCCGAGGCCGTCGCCACGGTCAAGACACTTCAGACCGGCGTCGTCCACCCCACGATCAACCTGGAGACGCCTGACCCAGAATGCGACCTGGACTACGTGCCACGCGAGCTGTGTGAGGCGCCGGTGAAAATCGCTATGTCTAACTCCTTTGGCCTCGGTGGGCAGAATGCGTCGATCGTCTTGAGCCGGTATCAGGGTGACGGCGCGGAGTCGTCTGGCTGATGGTAACAACCGTGTCGTCGACGCGCGCTCGATTCGTCGCCGGTGCGACGGGTGGTCTGTTGGGCGGGTTGGTGATGGCCCTGTTCTCCATGTCGGCGAACTTTCTCCAGGGCCCGGGTCTGTGGAGGCCGGTGAAGCTCATCGGCGGCTTGGTGATGGATCAGCGCGCCATCAACAGCGCTGGGTTTGACCTGACGCCAATCGCCGGTGGCCTGGTGATCCACTTCGTCGTGTCGGCCGTCCTCGGAGGGCTATTCAGCTTGTTGGCAGCCAGGTTGCCAGATGTGACCGTCACCCTGTATGGTGTGGTGTATGCGTTGATCGTTTGGTTTGTGGGGCTCTTCTTCGTGCTGCCGGTTGTTGACCCTCTGCTGGTTAACGAGACGAACCCCATGCTTTTCGGGGTGAGTCACATCGTCTACGGTGCGATTTTGGGGTGGTGGATCAGCAGCCGTGCCTTGCTACGTACTTGAGCGGTTGTTGTACTAATCCCAGCGGATTCAGTTTTGTTCGGTCTGGGGCGTCAGAGTCCCGCTTCGTTTATAGACCGAGCCAGAGGGGCACGGTCGGGAGACCGGCCCCAGCTAGTGTTTAGGCCTCAGCTAGTGTTTAGGCTCCAGCTGGTGTTTAGGCCCCAGCTAGTGTTTAGGCCTCAGCTAGTGTTTAGGCTCCAGCTGGTGTTTAGGTATCGGGGTAACGCGTTGGTCAGCCCTGGGGCAGCTCGCTCACCTTCGGTAACCAATCTCTGCGCTTCGTCAGGGTTGCATAGGTAGAGGGCGCTCACTTCGCCGTCGCGGAAGTGGATTTGGGGGAGGCCGCGGGGCGTCAACTGGCCGGCGTAGAGTTGGTTGACCTGGCTGTTCCGGAAGGGCGGCGTGCCGGTGCGGTAGTCCGCGCGTACATAGGGTTCACCGACTGGTTCGAGCCTGCCGCCAACGAGCCACGATGCCAGATCGTCGGATGGCAGTCCAAGCTCCTGTTCCATCTCCTCGACGGCGGCCTGGTAGAAGTTCTGGCCGGCTCGCACGTGCCCACCCACCGAGGTGTCGATGTGGTTGGGCCAGTCGGCCTTGTTGGGGCTTCGGACCTGCAGCACAAGCAGATCCTGGGGGCTGCGTAGGATGATGTGGGTTACGCGGTGGCGCAGCCCGAGAAGGTGGCATAACCAACGCGGCGCAGTGACACCACTCAGTTCGCCGCTGGCATCGCAAACATCGAAGCGTTCTTCCTCAGTCGCCTGCAGTGAGAGCCGTTCACGCCACGTGTCTGCCAGGCGCGTGATCTCCGCTTGCTCCAGATATTCCCGCTGTTGCAGTGCTTCGGCTGTTTGCGCCAGCTCATTCAGGTCGGTGGGCTTCATCGACACCGGCGCTATGCGTCAGAGTCCCGGTTTGCCAACATCCGGACGACCAAGTGGAAGATGTCTGTCTTGGTTATGATCCCAATGACGTTGTCGGGCTCGACCACCGGCAGGCTTCCGATGTCGTGTTGGAACATGAGGTCCGCGGCTTCGAGAACGGTGTCGTCAGGACCGATGGTCACCGGTTCGGGCGTCATAAGGTCTTCCACCGGCCGGCTTCCCAGCATGTAGGCCGGATCGAAGATGGAGAACCGATTCGACTTGACCGAGGATCCCGAGGCGGCTTCCAAGACATCGCTCACGGTGACGATGCCGACTAGAGCGTTCTCACTCAGCACCGGCAAGTGGCGGACGCCGTTCTCTTGCATGATGTGATGTGCTCTGGCGACAGTAGTCGTCGCCTTGACGGTGATCGGATTGGGCGTCATATGTTCACGAACGATCAAGGGCGCCATAGGCTCTCCTTTGCCTCGAAGGCGGTCAACGACACAATCGTGTCACAGGTTCATTATACCACAGTTTGGGAAAAAGGCGAATCGCGCCCAATGCAGACACTTCAAGATAAGGTGCGTGGGCGGACGTTCTGCTACATGATGGCCTATCGCCATGATGGCCTATCGCCATGATGGCCTATCGCCTGCATGGCCTATCGCCTGCAACAAGTTGCAGCGTCCAGGCGACGTCCTGAGCTCCGTCGAAGGGACGCTCGAACTTGCGACGTCCTGAGCGGCGTCCTGAGTTCATCGAAGCGACGTCCTGAGCTTGTCGAAGGGGGCTTGTCGAAGGGTTCGAGGGCATGATTTCGCCGCCTCGCACTCACATGGCACTTATCTTTAGAAGATGCGTTCGGCTACCCTTGCGAAGGTTGCGAAGGGGCCCCGCAGCGAAATGACGCGCGATAACCGACGGTGATTCTGCCGCGAAACCGGCTCACAAACCTTCGCAAGGGTCATCGGAATTCCCGAATGCGGATCATTGACTTGGTTCAGCTTTTCGGCTAAGATTGCGGGACGTAACATGAAAGTCTTGTTGATTTTTCTTGACGGTGTAGGGATTGGGCCGGCCAACGCGTGCTCCAATCCATTTGTGCACGCGTCTCTCCCAATGCTGACGTGGCTCTTGGAAGATGAGCTGCCGGTCTATCGGGGCGGACCCGCCGTCGGCCGGCACGCTGCCCTGCTGCCCGCTGATGCTACGCTGGGTGTCCCCGGTCTGCCACAGAGTGGCACTGGGCAGACAGCGCTGCTGACGGGCATCAATGCGCCCGAGAGGAGCGGAAGGCACCACGGACCGTATCCGGACCCGCCGGCACGGGCGCTGCTCCGCGAGCACAGCATCTTCAAGTGGCTAGTGGATGCCGGCCACCGGGTGGCCTTCGCCAACGCGTACCCCGATCGCTACCACGAGCGGCTGGCCCGGGGCACCGGCCGCACCTCCGCGATTGCGCGTGCGGCCTACATGGCCGGCCTGCGCTTGCGCGGCCCCGACGATCTCCGGGCCGGGCGGGCTCTCTCCGCGTTTCTCACCAACCAGGGGTGGCGCACGCATTTGGGCTACACCGACGTGCCGATCATCAGCGCAGAGGAGGCTGGGCGCCGGCTGGCGCGGTTGGCGGAGGACTACGACTTCACATTGTTCGAGTACTATCACACCGACATGGCCGGCCATCGAGGCGTGCGCTCGCGTATTCTGGAGGTGTTAGAGCACGTCGGCGAGTNCCTGCGGGGCGCCATTGAGTATGCTGGCAACGATACGCTGGTGTTGGTTGCCAGTGACCACGGCAATATCGAAGATTGGGGGACCACGGATCACACCCTGAACCCAGCGTTTTTCATGGCCGTCGGCAGGGATGGCGTGCCGCCGAGGGTGATTGAGCGTGTTCGAAAGACCACGGACGTTGCGCCGGCAGTCATTGAACTATTGAGAAGGTAAGCGTTCAGGGGGTAGCGCCGGCTGAGTGCCCTGAAGCATGGCGGAAGGGTGTATCGAAGCCAAGCGGCTCTCGAAAATCAGGATTGCTTCGGTAAAGACCCGCTTCACTTCGACAGGCTCAGTACAAGGGTTTCGATACGCTTCTCCGCTGGCGCTACGAAGCTACTCAACCGGCGCTCCTATGTCAATGGCTGAACGGTTACCTATTGAGAAGGTAAAGGTAAGCGTTCAGTTACCCTTGCGAAGGTTGGAGGTCGCTTTGGCCAGGGACCAATTTTCGACTGGTGAGGGGCCTTTCAACCCGAATGCGATTGGCAAACCTTCGCCAGGGTCCCCGTCCTGAACGGTTCATTGAAAGGGTATAACACGTGAAAGTTTCTCTCTTCGTCACCTGCCTCGTCGATCTCTTTTTCCCCGAAGTTGGCGAAGCGACGGTGAAGGTGTTGCGCGAGCACGGGGTCGAGGTCGATTTTCCGCGGGGGCAGACGTGTTGCGGCCAGCCGGCCTTCAACAGTGGTTACTGGGATGATGCTCGCGCCGCCGCGCGGCATTTTCTCGATGTTTTCGAAGCGACTGATGACTACATCGTGACGCCGTCGGGCTCGTGTGCTTTGATGGTCAAACAAGAGTACCCGCATCTCTTTGAGAACGAACCAGAGACGAAGGCGCGCGCCGTCGCGGTGGCTCAGCGGGTTCATGAGCTATCGTCGTTCCTGATTGACGTGTTGGGTGTCGAAGAGGTGGGAGCGCGGTATGAGGGGCGCGTAACGTACCACGCTTCATGTCACCTGAGCCGCGGGCTGGGCGTGACAGAGCCGCCGCGCCGGCTCCTGCAAGCCGTCGATGGTGTGGAGTACGTCGAGATGGAGGACGCGGGCCGCTGTTGTGGCTTCGGCGGCACCTTCGCCGTCAAAATGGCCGATGTGTCCAACGCCATGGGGGAAGACAAGATCGCCAACATTCGGGCCACTGAAGCTGACACGCTGGTGGGGTGCGATGCCGGCTGCCTGATGCAGATCACGGGCGCCATGCGGCGTTCGGGTAGACCGATCAAAGCCTATCATCTGGCACAAATCTTGGCCGGGGAGACGGAGTCATGACGACGGGTACGTTTACTGAACGAGCGACGACGGCTGTCCAGGATACTCAGCTTCGGGATGCCTTGGCCAGGGCGACCGTGCACTTCGTTGACGGTCGTCTTACGGCAATGGGGGAACTGCCTGATCCAGACGGCTTGCGCGATCGCGGTCGGGCTATCCGGCGCGAGGTTCTGGAGAATCTTGATGAACATCTGGCGACGCTGGCGGATGCTGTAGAGGCGGCCGGCGGCCACGTACACTGGGCGCTGGACGGCGACGAGGCTTGCCGGATTGTGGGGCAGATTGCCGAGCAGCACGGGGTAGAGCTGGCGGTGAAGGCCAAGTCGATGACGAGCGAGGAGATCGAGCTCAACCACGTTCTCGAAGCTCAGGGCGTCAGCGTGGTCGAGACAGATCTCGGCGAGTGGATCATCCAGTTGGCCGGCGAGCGCCCCTCCCACATCATCGCGCCGGCCGTCCACAAGACCATCGAGGATGTGATCGAGCTCTTCAAGACGGCCACGGGCGAAGAGGGCTTGCCGGCGGAGATTCCGGCATTGACGGCTGTGGCGCGGCGCGCCCTCCGGCAGCGTTTCGTCGAGGCCGGCCTCGGTATCTCCGGCGTGAACTTCGCCGTGGCCGAGACGGGAACCGTCATCCTCGTAACTAACGAGGGCAACGGCCGGTTTGTGACCAGCCTGCCGCCGGTCCACGTAGCCATCATGGGCCTGGAGAAGGTCGCGCCGACTTGGGACGACTTGACGGTGCTGCTACCGTTGCTGACCCGCAGCGCGACGGGCCAGCGCATGTCGAGCTACGTCACGGCCGTCACCGGACCCCGGCGCGCCGGCGACATCGACGGCCCACAGGAATTCCACCTGGTCATCATGGACAATGGGCGCTCGGACATCCTCGACTCGAAGTATCGGGAGTCGCTGGCCTGCATTCGGTGCGGCGCGTGCCTCAATGTCTGTCCTGTTTACGGCGAGGTGGGTGGACACACCTACGCCAGTACCTATCCAGGCCCCATTGGGTCCGTGATCACGCCGCTGTTGGAGGGGGCTGAATCTGCGTCGGAGTTGCCGTGGGCTTCGAGCTTGTGCGGTGCTTGTCTGGACGCGTGCCCGGTCAGAATTGATCTGCCACGCATGCTGATCGAGCTGCGCGATGAGCAAGTGGCGCGCGGGATGACGCCGCGCAGCGAAAGCTGGGCTTTCCGGTGGTTCGGCCGGCTGACGCGTCACCGATTCCTGTATAGCTTGGCGGTGAGGGTCGGCCGGCTGCTCCAACGCCCCTTGACCCGCGACGATCGCATCACGTCTGCACCACCGCCGTTGTCCGGTTGGACCCAATACCGCGACTTCCCCGCTCTGGCTGGCCGGAGTTTCAGTGAGCGATGGGAGGAAATGGAGAAGCCGTCTCATGACTGATCGCGAAACTTTCCTGGAACGTGTGCGGGAACGGCGGCGTCAACAGTACCCTTTCCCGGTCTCCGATCTGCCGAAGCCGGTTGAAGTATCGGTGCTTGAAGACGATGTGCCGGCGTCAGAGCTGATCGATCACTTCGCGCGCATGCTGGAGGATGTCGGCGGGCGTGTGATTCGCGTATCGGATGGGAAAGCAGCTCGCGAGTGGTTGGCCGGCTTTGTCACCGAACGGGGCATGGAGCGGGCCGTGATCACGCGGGACGTGCTGGGAGACGATTGGTCGAGCGCGCTGGCCGATGCTGGCCTGGCCGTCACCCTGCCGCCGGCCGGCGACACCGTGGGGCACGCGGCCGGCGAAGCTTTCCGTCGAGCCTGCATCGACGCCGATGTCGGCGTCACAGGAGCTGACTTCGCCGTGGCTGATACTGGGACGTTGGCACTCCTCGCACGATCCGGCTCCCCGCGCACGGCGTCACTGTTACCGCCCGTCCACGTGGCCGTTATCCACGCCGATCAGTTCGTCGCGAATCTGCCTGCCCTGATCGATCGCCTGCGTGGCGGTGCGTGGCGTGATGGCTTACCCAGCGCCATGACGCTTATCACCGGCCCCAGCCGCACCGGCGATATCGAGCAAACATTGAGCGTGGGAGTACATGGGCCGGGGGAAGTGTACGTCGTGGTATTATTGGGCCACGGGGAAACACAAGGAGGTGTAGAATGGGTACACAGGTGGAGGGAAAATGGATGAGGCTATTTCGGAGTTAGAACTCTCTCGCATTTCGCGCGCCGAGTTCGAGGAGCGTCTAGCTCGCACGCGAGCCGCCGCTGCCGACCGGGGGCTCGCCGGCCTGCTGGTCGTCGGTCGGTCCTTCTACGACCGGCCGGGCAACCTCGCTTACCTGACGAATCACTTTCCGCCGTTCCCCACCATGGCCGACCTGGGCGGCTGGCAGGGTATGGGGCACGGATTCCTGGTCCTGCCGGCCGCGGGCGATCCGATACTGGTCGTCGACGGGCGCGCCTACCGCGAAGACTTGGTCGCCGTCCAGGACGTGCGACTCGACAACAACCTTCCCCGCGCGGTAGCCAGCGTCGTTTCCGAGAAAGAACTCGGTACGATTGGACTCGTCGGCGACGACATCCTGCCACTGTCGATGTATCGTTCGCTCATGGATCGCTTGCCGGACGTGGAATGGGCGCTGGCCAGCGACATCGTCGAGGAGCAGCGCGCGATCAAGAGCCCGGCTGAGCAGCACATGCTGCGCCGGGCAGCCGATGTCGCCGCCGTGGGACTGCGGGCGGCGTTGGACACAATCAGCTACGGGGTGCGGGAGAACGAAGTAAACGCCGCCGGCACAGCCGCTGCGATGGCGGCCGGCGCCGATTTTGTCCGCTACCTCCGTGTTCACTCTGGACCGTGGTCGGCGTGGGGTTCGCGTTGGCCCCAGGCGTCGGAGCGCGAGATGGCCAAGGGTGACCTGGTAGCGCTAGACATAATCGGTGCAGTGAAGGGCTATGGCTTCGACGTGTTGCGGACGACGATTGTCGGCTCGGACACATTGCCGGAGCAACGGGAGATGTGTGAGGCGGTGGTCCGGGCTCTGTCGGCGGTGCTGGGACACGCGCGGGCCGGCGTGACGGTCGGCGACATGGTGCGGGCCGGCCTGGGAGTGATGGAGCAAGCCGGCTATGGGGAGCATATGGCGCGTTTTATGGGCCACGGTATCGGCCTGGAGACTGTGGAAGCGCCGCTCCTGGTGCCGGACAGCGATGTTGAGCTACAGCCAGGGATGGTGCTGTGCGTCGAGCCCGGTATCTTCATCCGGGGCTGGGCCGGCTGCAGCATCGAAGAAGAAGTGATCATCACCGATGGCGATCCTGAGGTGATTGTGGGCCTCTCGCGCCGGCTGTGGGCATAGCGCCAGTTGTTCAGCCCCCCTTGCGAAGGTTGAGAGTAACCGTGGCAAGAGGCCGATTTTCGACTGGCGAGGGGCGCCTCAACCCGAATGCGATTGGCAAACCTTCGCAAGGGTCCCCACTACCTGAACAGTTACGCGAGTTTGTAGTGATGACTGTCAGCCGCTCGCGCCGGCGCAAGACGACCAAGGTCGTTCAACAGACCGCTAGCTCTCGGATGTAGCGGTTGGCTCGGTGATGTCGGGTGTTCGTTCGGGTTCGGGCGTCCAGGGCGGTGGTTCGACAGGCACCAGATACTGCTCGGCGGTCCAACCAACGAGACCGGTCTTGTCCAGAGCGCGCCACCAGATCACACCATTTATTTCCTCTGGTCCGCCAGTAACTTTGAGGATGTCGCCTTCGGGCAGGATGCGCCAGGTGACGTAGTCCTCGCCGGGTCCGGATCGGTAACGGAGGCCGAGGCTTCCGGTGCCGGCTACCCTCGCATAGACACCCTCTTGCACTTTGATCGGCAGTGTCGGTGTGGCCGAGATCTGCGTCGGCGATGGCTGCGCTGTTTCTGGCGGCTGGGTTTCGCGGGCGACCGGCGCCGAGGTGACAGTCGCGCGTAGGGGGGTTGCCGTAATCAGTTCGCCGGCGGCGGTTGTGGCTGCCGGTGTCTTGTCGACAACTGACTGGCTTGGCTCACTTTCGCCGCTGAAGCGGGGCGCCAGGAACCAGATCAAGATCGCCAGAGCGATGAGGCCCAAACCGGCTGTTGCCAGGGCGCCGGCGCCGATGCCTTCGCCGCCGGCCTCACCGTCGTCGAATTGCGAATCGGATGTAACGGGTTGTTCTTCAGGTTGCGTTGCCATTGAGACCTCCGGATTGTTAGGGGGACAAGTTCTCTAGCTAGACGAGCCGCGCTGTTGTCTTGTTCCGGTAACCGTTCAGGGGTATCACGACTAGTACACCTCGGCATAAATGAGTCACCAGTTATCCACTGAAATCACGGCTAGCATCCTGAGCGACGTCCCGAGCTTGACGAGGGGTAGGCTGGAACGTAGTGGATGCCGTATCGAAGGGTGCGGGTTCAGGATAGCACGGTATTTCGTTCCGAGCCGCACCCTTCGATACGCTCCGCTACTCAGGCGACGTCCTGAGCTTGTCGAAGGGATGCTGTCTTGATAACTGGTGAAGGATTTCTGCCGAGCACGACTAGCATCCCGAGTAGCGCGAAACGATGTCCTGAGCGGCGTCCTGAGTTCATCGAAGGGCCTGACGAAGGGCAACGTTGAGCGCGTATCGAGGGGTGCGGGTTTGCGACGGTTCTTCGCACAAGCCGCACCCCCTTCGACTGGGCTCAGGACGTCGCTTCGATACGACCTCGGCTTTGCCTCGGTCTACTCAGGCGGCGTCCTGAGCGGCGTCCTGAGCCTGTCGAAGGGCCTGTCGAAGGGATGCTCCATAGGTTACCCCCTGAACGCTTACGTCAACTAGAGGAGAGGATCATGTTCGTTGGTGTGCCCGCAGAAGTAAAAGACAACGAGTATCGCGTATCGGTGACCCCTGGCGGTGCTGAGATGCTCACTCAGCACCGCCATCGGGTGCTGGTGCAGGCCGGCGCCGGTGAGGGCAGTGGCTTCCCGGATGACGAGTACCAAGAGTGCGGTGCCGCCATCGTACCCGACGGGGCTGACGTGTGGGGCGAGGCAGACATGATCGTCAAGGTCAAGGAGCCGGTTCCATCAGAATATGACTTCTTGCGGGAAGGATTGCTTCTGTTTACGTACTTACACCTCGCTGCTGAAGAGGAGTTGACCCGGCGGCTCTTAGATGCAGGTACGACCAGCGTTGCGTATGAGACGGTAGCTTTAGATAACGGTCACTTGCCCTTGCTCACTCCGATGAGCGAGGTTGCCGGCCGCATGGCTATTCAGGTCGGTGCCCACTACCTGGAGAAAATGAACGGTGGGCGAGGCAAACTGCTGGGTGGTGTGCCCGGTGTGCGCGCGGCCGATGTGGTCATCATCGGTGGCGGTACGGTCGGGACGAACGCGGCACAGGTTGCGCTGGGCCTGGGGGCTCACACCATCATCATCGATCGGAATCTCGACCGTCTGCGGTATTTGAGTGAGATGTTGCACGGCCACTTGACGACGCTGAGTTCCAACCCGCGCAATATCGCGGTTGCTGTGCAGCGCGCTGATGTGTTGGTCGGAGCGGTTCTCATTACGGGTGCCAGGGCCCCTCATCTCGTCACACGAGAGATGGTCGGCACGATGCATGCCGGCAGCGTCATCGTGGACGTTGCCATCGATCAAGGCGGGTGCATCGAGACCAGCCGGCCGACGACGCACAGCGAGCCCACCTTTCTTGTGGACGGCGTGGTCCACTATGGCGTGACCAACATGCCGGGCGCTGTTCCCAGGACATCGACGTACGCGCTGTCCAATACAACATTACCGTACGCTCTACAACTGGCCGACGAGGGCTTTTTGGGTGCTGTCACCCGCAACCGCGCACTGGCGCGTGGCGTTAATACCTATCAAGGTCATGTCACCCACGAAGCGGTGGCGGAGAGTTTCAATCTACCCTATCATCATTCTCTGGAGGAGTTGACCGCATGACTGTACAAACAGCCCAAAGTCGCCTGAGGCAACGCCCTGTGGTGCGCGAGCGTTTGTCTGGTCGCGTACGTGAAACACCGCCCTCGGGCATCCGTCGTTTCTTTGACATTCTGGCCACGATGCCAGATGTGATTTCCCTCGGCATCGGAGAGCCGGACTACGCGACGCCCGATCACATCATCGAAGCCGGCGTCGACTCGCTGCAGGCCGGCTACACCAGCTACACGTCGAACTCGGGCATGGTCGAGCTGCGGCGCCTGGCTAGCGACTATCTGGTCGATCTCTATGGCGTGCGCTACGATCCCGAGCATGAGATCCTGATCACGGTCGGGGTCTCGGAGGCGCTGCACCTGGCAGCCCTGGCTACCGTGGATCCGGGTGACGAGGTGATCGTGCCACAGCCGTGCTTCGTGGCGTACGCTGCCAGCGTGCTGTTTGCTGACGGCGTGCCCGTCACTATCCCGACGTACGTCGAACACGATTTTCAGGTCACGGCTGAGCAGATCGAGGCGGCGATCACGCCGCGCACACGAGCCTTGCTGCTTGGTTATCCCAACAATCCGACCGGCGCTGTGATGAACCGCGAGCGTCTGCTGGAGATCGCCGATGTGGCGGAGCGCCATGATTTGCTGGTCTTCTCCGATGAGATCTACGACCGGCTGGTCTACGGCGTGGAACACACCTGCTTCCCGGCGCTGCCCCGGATGCGTGAGCGGACGCTTCTGCTGGGTGGGTTCTCCAAGGCCTTCGCGATGACGGGCTGGCGCCTGGGCTTCGCCTGCGGGCCGGCCGACATCATGCAGGGCTTGCGGAAAATCCATCAGTACATCATCATGTCGGCGCCGACGCCGGCCCAGCACGCTGCCATCTCGGCGTTGACCGACCCGCGCTCTGAGGAGTCGGTCGCGACCATGGTCGGTGAGTATGATCGCCGGCGGCGCGTCATCGTTGACGGATTGAACGACATGGGGCTGGACTGCTTCGAGCCTCGCGGTGCGTTCTACGCTTTCCCATCCGTGGAGCGCACGGGGCTATCGTCGGAAGCGTTTTCCGAGAAGCTATTGAGGGAAGAACAAGTTGCCGTTGTGCCGGGCAGTGCCTTCGGCGCCGGCGGCGAAGGCTTTGTGCGCTGCGCGTACACAGCATCTATGGATGATATCGAGGAGGCACTGCGTCGGCTGGAGAGATTTGTCGGCCGCCATACCTAGATGGACCTCAGAAGCTGAGAGGCCGCGTGATGTTCGTTCTACCTGGAGTTTCCCCATAACTTGGATGTCAAGTTGTGTCACTTGTGAAACGTACATGCCTGCCTGTGCGGGGCCTGCCTGCGTCCGCAGGACAGGCAGGCACGCAGACAGGCCTCGAACCCTTCGACAGGCTCAGGACGTCGCAAGTTCGAGCGTCCTGGACGCTGAAACTTGTTTCAGGCCTGCCTGTGCGTGGGCAGACAGGTCTTGGGAGTTTGGCCCTGCACTTACTTGACATTGGACTTATGGGGAAACTCCAGGTTCTGCGTCTTGCGTACCACGTATTGCGTGTTCCATGTCGCGGCATGCGTCAACTGCGCTGCTGTCGCATACGCCAAACGCCACACGCCAAACGCGGGGTGTCGTGGTGTCGGCTGCCCTTCTTGGGGATGGTAACCTCGCTGGCGCTGTTGGTGGCCTGTAAACCTACCGGCCCGACGCCAATCGAGTATACGGTTCCTACGGTGGTTCGGGAGACGCCGACTGTGGAGTTCTGACGTGCTCTTCCGATCTCGCCAAGGCCGGCTACCCTGACACCGACGCAGCCAGCAGTGGCCGCGCCCAGGCCGACCAACACTGCGATTGTCACCCGGGAGGGGTGGAATACGTTCGCGTTGGCGCCAGGTGGGCGCGTGTTGACGCCGACGGCCGGCCGCGACACGATTGTGTGGAGTGCGCTGGCTGGCCCCGGGCTGGGGCTGTATCTACACAACCTGCGAACGGGTGAGGGGCAACTGCTTGCCGAACCCTCGGTGGCCGGCGGCTGCGTCTGTCGCGGCTACCGGCGCGGCGACTGGGTCGTCATGATCGAGGCTAAATCTGGGGCGTCTTGGTGGGAAGTGTCTGCCTTCAACCTGGTGACGGAGAATCTCGTTCCCGTTGGACGCGCAGAGGACCCGGCGATCCTGGAGGCTTCTCGACCGGGCGGAATCGCTGTCAACGGCGACGGCTTGGTTGTCTGGAAGGACGTTGCAACGAGTGCCAACGGGAGTGTCGTGGAAACGCTGCGCCTCTTCGATGTCGTGGCTGACCAGGCCTCGGACATCGTCAGTGTCCGCACCCCGGTTCGGATCAGGCAAGTGGCGATGTACGGCGATTGGGTGGTGTGGAATCAGGCCACCGAGGAAGAAGCCGGCACGCGGGGCGACGTGTTTGCTTACGACGTTCAAGGCGACGAGTTGTTCCCCATTGGGGAAACTGGGCGCGCTTGGGAGCCGGCGATCTGGGGTACGACGGTCGTCTGGAAGCACGCCGCTGGCCCGTTTGCCGACGGCGATGTATTTCTGTTCGACCTGGCGACCGGGGGAGGCCAGTTGCTGACCGACAGCGGTCAGGTGTCGGCGGTCGGTGCGGGGGAAGGGTTTGTGGCGTGGTCGTCGGCTGTGGAAGGCGTCGTTGTGCGACACGATTTGGAGGTCGGGACGAACGACGTCATCGGCCGGGGGTCAGTGAGCCGGCTGGCGGCCGGTGGAAACACCGTCGTGTGGCTGGTGGACGGTGATCCGCAGACGCTGCACGTCGGTTGGCGACGTTGAGTTACCGTCGGTCGTTGAGAGATGTGGAAACAAGGAGATATACATGGCTCCACTGACTTTGGAATTGTCACCCGAAGTACTGAGACAGCTGGAACGATGTGCACAACAACGGGGAATACAGCCCACCGCCATTGCTCAGGAAATCCTGGAGCGGGAGTTGGGCGAGAGGACTCGCGAGCGTGACCTAGGGTCTGAAGGAATCCGCATCAGGTCTGCTTTGCGTAAAGCTGGACTGACCCGCCCGGTGAGTCGACGACTTGTAGATAAGTACGTGCGGGTCCGAGACCCTAGGTCACGCTCGCGAGTGCGTCAGCGTCTACAGCAGAAGCGCTTTGAACCTACATTGAGTGAGATTATCGTCGAGGATCGAGGTCAACACTGATGCCTGCATTGTTCTTGGATAGTAGCGCGATCGTGAAACGCTACGTAGCTGAAACGGGTAGCACCTGGGTGCAGGCTGTATGTGATGATCAAGACTCTACGATTATTCTCGCGGAGATTACACTTGCCGAGGTCGCCGCTGCATTTTCGCGCATTGTACGCGAGGGGCGTGCCACGTCTGTGGAGCGACAAGAGTTTCTGGATCTGTTTTTGGGGGACGCTGACGAGGAATATGAGCTTGCTCGAATTGACAAGCCGATAGTAGATACTGCGGTTGATCTAACACAAAGGCATCCTTTGAGGGGATATGATGCCGTACAGCTTGCGGTAGCTCTCAGTGTCAATGAGGAGTTGATCGAGTTAGAGCTTCCTGTACTCGCGTTTGTAGCCGCTGACGCCGCGTTACTCGCAGCGGCTGAGGCTGAAGGACTCGGAGTGAAGGATCCCCTGCGGCGCGCTGGCGCGACATGGTAGGGAATGGGGTACACAGACAGGATGGAGTATCGAAACTGTGATATGTGACTATGAGACCGTCATCGGGTTGGAAGTACACGCTGAGCTGATGACGAGTTCGAAGATGTTCTGCGGGTGTTCGACAGCACATCGCGCAGCAGAACCGAATACGCTGGTATGCCCTGTTTGTCTGGGAATGCCTGGCTCTCTACCGGTCATCAACGAGCGAGCGATCGAGTTTACTGTCCGCACGGCACTGGCTCTGAATTGCGCGATTGCCGAGTTCGCTAAATTCGATCGCAAGAACTATCATTACCCGGATCTACCCAAGGGGTACCAGATTTCGCAGTACGACATGCCCCTTTCGCGGGACGGCTGGTTGGAGATCGAGGTGAATGGCACGGCCAAGCGCGTCGGGGTGCGGCGGGTGCACCTGGAGGAAGACACAGCCAAACTGACGCACATCGATGACTACAGTCTCGTGGACTTCAATCGTTCCGGCGTCCCGTTGCTCGAAATCGTCACCGAGCCCGATATCCGGTCGGTGGGAGCGGCGCGCGAGTACGCCACGCGGCTGCGACAGATTCTGCGCTGGATCGGTGTGTCTACGGGCGATATGGAAGCCGGCGCGCTGCGCATTGAGCCCAACATCTCGGTCCGCCCTCGGGGCACCGAAGCCTTCGGGACACGCACGGAAATCAAGAATCTGAACAGCATCCGCGTTGTCGCTCAATCGCTGGAGTACGAGATTCAGCGCCAGATTGACCTACTGGAATCGGGAGGCGCTGTGGTGCAGCAGACACTGGGCTGGGACGAGGCGTGCAGCGTGACGGTCCCGCAGCGCTCCAAGGAATTTGCCGAGGACTACCGCTACTTCCCAGAGCCCGACTTGCCGCCGCTGATCCTGTCGTCGGCGTGGGTGCACGATGTTCGAGAGTCGCTGCCCGAACTGCCCGAGGAGCGCCGGCGACGCTACGTGGATGAGTTGGGTCTGTCGACCTACGATGCCGGCGTGTTGACGGCCGATCGTGCGACGGGTGTGTACTTCGAGCAGGCGGTGGAAGCCTATGATGGCGATCTGAAGAAGGTCGCCAACTGGGTCACTGGTGAACTCTTCCGTTTGCTGAACGAAATGGACACCTCTATTGAGTTGAGCCCCGTCACCCCCGAGGCGTTGGCGGGGCTGCTCCGGATCGTTGATGATGGGGTGGTCAGCGCCAGCAAGGCCAAAGATGTCTTCCAAGCCATGGTTGAGACTGGCAAGAGCGCTCAGGATGTCGTCGAAGAGCAGGGGTTGCGCCAGATCAGTGACCAGGACAGGCTGCTGTCGGTGGTTGATGCCGTAATCGACGAGAATCCGCAGGCGGTTGAAGACTACCTGGGTGGCAAAGGGGCGGCTGTTGGCTACTTGATGGGACACGCTATGCGAATGACGCGCGGCCAGGCGAATCCGGGTGTGGTTCGCGAATTGCTCGGTGAACGTCTGGCTACGCTTGAGTCCAGTGAACAGTAAACAGTGATCAGTGAGCAGTGGACAGTAAGCAGTGTATAGTAAGCAGTGAATAGTAAGCAATGAAGGATGAGGCGAGTCTGACCACTAACCGCTAACCGCTAACCACTAACCACTAACCACTAACCACTAACCACTAACCGCTAACCACTAACCACTAACCACTAACCACTGTTGACGGAGCTGGCTCGGGGTGGAGCCGGCCGGAGACACTCAATGAGGAGGTTTCTGATGGTAGAGGAGCTAGTAATCGAATCTTACAACCCCTGGGAGATGGCTCTAGCGCAGTTTGACCACGCTGCTCAGTATCTGGATCTCAAAGCCGGCATCTACGAGATGATGCGGCATCCGAAGCGGGAGCTAACTGTCAGTTTCCCGGTGCAGATGGACGATGACTCGGTGGAAATCTTTACGGGCTATCGCGTGCACCACAGCACAGCGCGCGGCCCGACGAAGGGCGGCATCCGCTACAGCTCCGGCGTGACCCTTGACGAGGTGCGCGCCCTGGCGATGTGGATGACGTGGAAAGTCGCCGTGGCCAACCTCCCCTTTGGTGGGGCCAAAGGCGGCGTAATCTGCAATCCCAAGGAGTTGTCCGAGAGTGAGTTGGAGAACCTGACCCGCCGCTATGCGACGGAGATCAGCCTTCTGATGAGTCCCGAGGGCGATATCCCGGCGCCCGACATGGGGACGGGGCCGCAGACGATGGCTTGGATCATGGACACCTACTCCATGCATCGTGGTCACTCGGAGCCGGCTGTTGTGACGGGCAAGCCGATCGAAATCGGCGGCTCGCTGGGCCGGCTTGAGGCCACGGGCCGGGGCGTGCTTGTGGTTGCTCAGGAGGCTGCCGACTACCTCGATATGGCGTTGGCCGGCGCTTCAGTGGCCGTACAGGGCTTCGGCAACGTCGGCTCCGTCAGTGCGCGACTGCTGCAGGAAGCCGGCGCCCGCGTTGTGGCTGTCAGTGACTCGCGCGGCGGCATCAACGATCCGGGTGGGCTCGATATTCCGGGCGTTATTCAGCACAAGAAAGAGACCGGGTCAGTCGTTGGCTTCGGGAATGCTGAAGGGGTGACCAACGCCGAGCTGCTCGAGCTGCCGGTCGACATCTTGGCGCCGGCGGCGATGGAAAACCAGATCAATGAGGCCAACGCGCCCTACATCCAGGCCAAGCTAATCGTGGAGGGCGCCAATGGTCCAACGACCCCCGAGGCCGATGCTGTCTTGACAGAGCGTGGGTGCTTTGTCGTCCCCGATATTCTGGCCAATGCCGGCGGGGTGACCGTCTCGTACTTCGAGTGGGTCCAGGGGTTGCAGTACTTCTTCTGGAGTGAGAACGAGATCAATAAACAACTGCACCAGATTATGTGCCAGAGCTTCGCCGACGTCGTCGACATTATGCACCAGCACGAGGCTGACGGCATCGACATGCGAACCGCAGCCTACATCCTGGGCATCAGCCGCGTGAATCAGGCGACGTTACTGCGGGGAATCTATCCATAGAGCAACCAAGAGCAACCAAGAGCAACCATCATCACACATTGACCAATGACTAACGCTAACATTATCACTGTCGAACTCACTGACATGGCCCACGGCGGATCGGCGCTGGGCCGGCACGAGGGTAAGGTGATCTTCGTCGATGGCGGGCTGCCAGGTGAGAGGGTGCGGGCCGCCATCGTGGAGGATCACAAAAGCTACGCCCAGGGCCGGGTGGCCGAGGTCGTGGACACTGTGCCGGACCGGATTGCCGAGCCGCGCTGCCCCCACTTCGGTGATCCGGGAAGGCGCTTCAGTGCTGCCGGACCGGAGAGCGCCGGCCGTTTTTGCGGCGGCTGTCAGTGGCAACATGCCGGCTACCCCGCCCAGTTGCGCTACAAGCGCGCTATCGTTGCCGATCAGTTGCAGCGCATTGGGCGCATCGAGGAGCCAGTCGTGCGCCCGACACTGGGCATGGGGACGCCCTGGCACTACCGCAACAATGCACAGTTCAGGCTGGGGCCTGATGGCGAATTTGGGTTTGTCGGCATAGACGGCCAGACAGTTGTTGACGTGGATGTCTGTCACACCATCCATCCGTCGCTCATGGAGCTATTCGAAGAGTTGGAGCTGGATTTTCCGGCGCTGGAGCAGGTGACGCTGCGGGCTGGGATCAACACTGGCGATCAGATGGTGATCCTGCAGACGGCTGATAACGAGCCGCCCGCGATTGACATTGACATAAGTGGGTCTTGTGTCTTGAACTTGACGGACGGGCCGGCGGTTGCTCTGGCGGGTGACACGTTCATCGAGGAAGAGTTGCTGGGACATCAGTTTTGGATTTCGGCCGGCTCGTTCTTCCAGGTCAACACCGAAATGGCCGTCCAGTTGGTGAATGTCGTGCGCGACTACCTCGATCCACGCGGTTACGAAGTGTTGTTGGATCTCTACTGCGGCGTCGGCACCTTCGGCGTGTGCCTGGCGGACTCGGTTACCGAGGTGATCGGCGTCGAGGAGAACCCCGTGGCCGTCGACGACGCGGTGGCTAATGCTGAGATGTTGGGGAACGTTTGGTTTTACGAGGGGCCTGTCGAGGAGACGTTGCCGGGGGTCGATGAGTCTATCGACTTGGTTGTGTTGGACCCGCCCCGGACTGGCGTGGAGCGGGAGGCGCTGGAGACGTTGGCCGGCATGCGTGCATCACGCATTGTCTACGTATCGTGCGATCCGGCGACGTTGGCGCGGGACGTGCGCCGGCTGGGGGAGGCTGGCTATCGCTTGGTCGAGGTGCAGCCGGTGGACCTTTTTCCGCAGACGTATCATATTGAGTCAGTGGCCCTGTTGGAGTCTGGAAATGGCAAAAATCGATTCTGAGTTCAGACGGCGTCTGGAATCTGAGCCCACGCAACAGGTTGACATCGTTGCGCGCATCACCGACGATCCTCGGGATCGGCTGCCAGACGTGGCTGCACATGGTTTGATTGTTCGGCACACTTACAGTCTTGTCAAAGCGTTGGCGGCTTCCGGACCGAGCACGGCTGTTCTGGCGTTGGCCGGCGAACCGTGGGTAACGAAGATCGAGCCCGACGAGGAAGTGCGCACCATGGGGGAAGACTCGGCGGGATCGCGATGAGATCGACAAGAGGGAGGAACATCATGGACCCCCGCAAACTACATGGTACTCTGGCGATGGACGTGGAAGGTGCTCCCAGAGGTGAGACAGTACCCGTCATCGTTCGCTTGCGACCGACGATGCGCGCGGTGTCTGCCGAGGCCGATGGGCTGATGGCCATGGCCGCCGGCCCGGCCGCGTATCGGTATGATCTGCTGCCGGCTGTCGCGATACAGGCCACGCGCTCGCAGATCGAGGCTATGACTGACGAGGCGGCTGTCGATACGATTTGGCCTGATTTGCCCGTTCACACGATGCTGGATGATTCGGCCCCCATCGTGCGCGCGCCGACGGTGTGGGACGCTGGCTTCACGGGCCAGGGTGTGACCATCGCCATCGTTGATACCGGGATCGATGTAGATCACCCGGACTTTGCGGGGCGGATTGCCGATACAGCGGACTACACCGGCGAGGGCGCTGACGACAACAACGGGCACGGCACACATGTGGCGTCCATTGCCGCCGGCAGTGGCGCTGCCAGTGACGGTAAGTACCGGGGCGTCGCCCCAGCGGCGACGATTATGGCGGCTAAGGTTCTGAAAGGTGACGGAACCGGCCGGCAGAGTGACGTGATGGCCGGCGTTGAGTGGGCTGTGCAGCAAGGTGCCCAGGTCATCAATCTATCTCTCGGTGGACCACCTGCGCCCTGTGACGGCACGGATGCGCTATCCGAGTTGATGAACGCTGCTGTTGATGCGGGCGTCGTCGCGTGTGTGGCGGCCGGCAATTCCGGCCCGGGTCGATTGACGATCGGTTCGCCGGGCTGTGCGCGCAAGCCGATTACTGTCGGTGCGACGATAAGCGACCCAACGACTACGCACGACCGGGTAGCGGAGTTCTCATCGCGTGGCCCGACGGCCGATGGCCGGCGCAAACCGGATTTAGCCTTGCCTGGCGTGGGCATTATTGCGGCGCGTGCCGGCGGTACCTCGCTGGGCGACGTCATTGATGACCATTACACGTCGCTGCAAGGCACCAGCATGGCGACGCCGCACGCAGCGGGGATTGCGACTTTGCTCCTATCGACCAATCCGGACCTCAGCCCCGAACAGGTCAAGCGACGCATGGTGGCCGGGGCGCGAACGATGCACCTCGAAGGCAATGCGCAGGGCGCGGGGCGTGCTGATGCGTACAACGCGTTCCTGGATCAGGCGGGCCAGCCCTTGCCGGCATCGCCGGCCGAAGAACCCCGCGGCTGTCTTGCGGGCGTGATGGGCCTGCTCCGCCGTTAGCTTGACGTAACCGTTCAGGAGGTATCAGGGCTAGCATCCCGAGTAGCGCGAAACGACGTCCTGAGCCTGTCGAAGGGATGCTCCATAGGTTGCCCCCTGAACGCTTACAGCTTGACATCACTAGGTTTCGTCCCACTTTTGACAGCCGGCGGGGAATGTGGTAGTATTGCTGAGTAGTTGAACAGAATAGCTTGTCATCTAACAGAATAGCTTGTCACCTAATTGTTGCTTTCCGGGGCGAAGAAGCTCGGTGAGTAGTGAGCGGAGGACCCGGTTTTTGGGGTGCACCTCACTTGGACGTGGGGCGGGCGTCTTTCGGCTTGAACCCGACAGCTAACTCCGTAGGTATCGGAAGAGGCAGGCCTGTGTGAATCCTTGATGTGTCAATACATCTGAATAGTCAAGGCTAACCAGGGTCGTAGCTCTGTCTGCGACCCTTTCTTGTTGCAGTGAAGACATACATAAAAAGGTGACTACTCAGGCACCTCGTGCCTACACAAGAAGGGTGCGGAAAAATGGGGTCGGTGGGGGGCCGGCCGGCCCCCCACCGACCCCATTTTTCCGCATTTCTCAACTGCGAAGGCGGTAGTCTGAGTAGTTACCATAAAAGGAGAAGAAAACGTGGCTGATCAACCGATGGATATTACTCTGAGCCGCGATCTGGGACTGTTTGATGTCACCATGATCGGCGTCGGCGCCATGATTGGCGCCGGCATATTTGTGCTGACCGGACTGGCGGCTGGGACAGCCGGCCCGGCCCTCGTCTTGGCGTTTTTCCTCAACGGTGTTGTAGCCGCGTTGACCGCCATGGCCTATGCGGAGCTGGGATCAGGTTTCCCGGAGGCGGGCGGTGGCTATCTGTGGGTCAAAGAAGCATTGGGAGGCATGCAAGGCTTCCTCGGAGGGTGGATGAGCTGGTTTGCCCATGCTGTCGCCGGCAGCCTATACGCCTTGGCATTCGGCAGCTTTGCCGCAGAGCTTTGGCACATGGCCAACCTACCCGATTTCGGGCTGGGCACGTCAGGCTTGCGCTATGGCTTCATGACCCTGATCATCCTGGCATTCACCTACTTGAACTACAGGGGGGCTTCGGAAACGGGTACCGTCGGCAATATTATCACCATCACCAAGGTGATCATTCTGGGACTCTTCTGTGCCTTTGGGCTGGTAGCCATGTTTCGCCATCCGGAAGGCTGGACAACTCGCTTCACGGAAGGCTTCATGCCCGAGGGCTGGCTGGGCATCTTCACGGCGATGGGGTTGACCTTCATCGCCTTCGAGGGCTACGAGATCATTGCCCAATCCGGCGAGGAGATTAAGGACCCCATGCGCAATCTGCCGCGTGCGACGTTCATCTCCATCGGCGTGGTGGTACTCATCTACATGGTCGTGGCCTTTGTGGCCATCGGAGCCATTGAGGCGCCAGCCGGCCTGCGCACGTATCAGTTCCTGGGCCAGGCCGGGGAGACTGCCATTGTCGAGGCCGCGCGCCAGTTCATGCCATACGGAGCCATCATTCTGTTGTTTAGCGCTCTCGCTTCCACGATGTCTGCCCTGAACGCGACGACGTATTCGTCGTCCCGCGTCTCTTTCGCCATGGGGCGCGATCACAACTTGCCGCCAATCTTCTCGAAGATACACTCCATACGGCACACGCCGTTTGGCGCGGTTCTCCTTTCGGGCGCTCTCATCCTTAGTATGGCCTGGGCGCTACCCATCGAGGATGTGGCGGCAGCGGCCGATCTGATGTTCTTGTTCCTGTTCATTCAAGTGAACGTATCGGTGATGCGCCTCCGGTTGCGGCGGCCGGACCTGGAGCGGGGTTTCATTACCCCACTGTTCCCGTTTATCCCCATCTTAGCCATCGTCTTGATGGTGATATTGGCCGGCTTCCTGTATTTCTACAGTCCCATTGGCTGGTACGTGGGCCTGGCCTGGATTGTGGCCGGCATGCTGCTCTACTACGGCCATTTCTCCAATGTTGAACGATTGGAGAAACCCAAGGAGATCCTACTGGAGGAGGTCCTGGTCAGCAAGGACTACTCAGTGGTCGTGCCTGTGGCCACCCAGGAACAGGCGCGCATTCTGGGTCTCATTGGATCGGTCCTGGCCAAGGATCGTGATGGAGAGGTGCTGGCGTTGCACGTCGCGCGCGTGCCACCCCAGCTTGAGCTCGGCGAAGGCCGTGTCTTCCTAAAAGCAGGGCGCCCCGTGCTTGAGACCGTAATTGAGCAAGCGAAGCAGTGGGATGTGCCGGTGCACACCATGATTCGTCTGAGTCGAGATGTGGCGAAGGCTGTGCGCAGGACCGTTGAGGAGAACGCTAGTGATCTGATTGTGTTGGGTTGGCCGGGCTATACCAATACAGCCGGCCGCATCTTCGGCAGCGTAATCGATGACATTGTGGACAACCCGCCAACCGACATCGCCGTGGTACGCTACCGTGAATTCCGTCCCCTGAAGTCGATCCTGGTGCCGGTCGCCGGCGGCTCCAACAGCCGGCGTGCAGCGCGGATGGCGGCCAGCATGGCGCGGCGGTCCCAAAACGGCCCCGTCAATGTCACAGCACTGCGTGTTATTCGACCCGGCGCGAGTGAGCGGGACCGTATCCGGGCCCGGCAGGACCTTGCGCAATCGGTGCAAGACATCCCCTGGGAATTCGACCTGCAAGTGGTCGAGGGCAACGATGTGGTGGAGACAACAGTGCGGGAAGCGAAAAAGCATAATCTCATCGCCATTGGTGCGGCAGACGAGCCGCTCTTCAGGAATTTGCTAGTTGGGAGTATTCCGGAGCAGATTGCGCGCCGCGCCGAGGTGACGACCGTCATGGTCAAACGGCGCCACGGGCGCATCAAGTCGATGCTGCGCGAGACGGTCCTCCAGCCCACGACGGGTGAGCGGGTAACGCGCGGTGATCGGCGTACGCCGGCGGACTGAACGCTGCCCTGGCGTTGGAGATCGCCGTGGCGCTGGCCCGGCAGCAGACCGAGCCGGTATCGGTGACCTCGTTGTTTGTGGCGCAGCCAGGCAATAGCCGACACGCGGAGGCGGGACGCACCAGTGTGGAGAACCTTGTTAGTAACCGTTCAGGAGGTATCAGGACTAGCATCCTGAGTAGGTCGAAACGAAGTGGAGACCGTATCGAAGGGTGCGGGTTTGCGACGGTTCTTCGAACAAGCCGCACCCCC
>JAANWY010000327.1 GCA_018263655.1 Anaerolineales bacterium
GTTCGTAGTCAGCCACGGAGGCGAAGCCGGAGTGGCGTCCCGGCGTCCTGCGGTACCACGACGGCACTCCACTGCGTTCCGGACGGATGTGCGCATCCGCGCTCACTACGAACAGGCTTTGCGATTTACCGAGTCTATCCTCGGCTCGAGATGGGGGTGTGATAATGCGTGGAGTTTTGCAGTTAGGAATCGTGGTTTTTGCAATTGCGTTGGGTGTCGTCACTGGTAATCGCTTGAGCTCGGAGGCGATGGCGGTGGTCGTTGGCGTGGTGTGCGGCGTGCTGGCCAGCATCCCAATGAGTGTCATGATCCTTGTTCTGACACGACGCCTGAGTAAGCCGGCGCGCTCCGACAAGTCGACGTTGCCGGCTCAGCACAGACCGTCGTATCCGCCCGTCGTCGTGGTCCAGTCCGACGGCGGCGGTCAGCGCAGCCAGTTTGGGCCAGCCTGGGACGCGCCGGCGGCGGCCGAGAATCAGCCATGGCGCCGTTCCTTCACCGTGGTGGGCGAAGAGGATGATTGGTCGTGAATTCGTGATCTCCGGAGCTTAAGGGAATTCCAGAATTTAGAACCTCCCACCGGCCAGCCAGCCACACCCCAACGGCCATAGCCACCGTCGTGGTGATGCTGCCCATGGCGAGCAGCGGCACCCCCACCAGCGAGTGGCCCAGGTTGCAGCCGCCGGCCAGGCCCGCTCCGACACCCATCAAGAAGCCCCCCAGGGCCAGTTCGACGTACCGCCGCACCGGCTCACCCCGCACCCACAGCGTGCCGGCCGTCACGGCCGCCAGGAATGCGCCGGGCACGAGGCCCACCAAGGCTACGGGGATCCAGATCGGTCCACTCCCACCTCCCCCGCTCAGCGCCGTCAGCGCGCCGGTGGGCACGCCCGACGTGCCAAAGGTGTAATTGGAGCCGCCGGCCCGAGCCAGCAACCAGGCCAGACTGCCGAAGAGACCAACCGCAACGCCGAGCGTCGGCCAGCTCCAGTATCGGCCGCGCGATGTCCGAGGGGCGCGCCAGAGCCAGGCAACGGCCAACAGCCACAGCAGGCCAACCAAGAGCAGGCCGGCCGGACCGAGGAGGTTGACCGCCGTTGCACTCTGGCCATTCGCCGTGACCTGAGGTGCCTGGAGCGTCTGGCGGAGGGCTGCCAGAGGACCACGATAGGTGACGATGTCCCCCACGACCCAGGCAGCCAGCCCTACCAGGGTTCCCAGCATGCCGTGGCCCAGCTTGTAGAACAGGCCCGTGATGCAACTAGAGGCCATGACCATACCAATGCCGAAGATGACCCCACCGACAACGTTGGCGAGCCAGGTGAAGGGCGGGATCCAGGGATCGATCAGGCCCAGGGCAGTCAGGCCCTGCACCAAGGGCACTGCGATTAGCAGCGTCAGCAGATATGCCCGAAACAGGTCGAGCTGGGCGGGCCGGCGAAACAGACCGCGCAACGTGCTGTGGAAGCACAGATCACCACGCTCGACAATGTAGCCCAGGCCCATGCCGGTCAAAAAGGCCAGAACCAACGTCATCGGGCTTCCTCCTCTGTCACGTAGGGCCTCCCCTTCTCTTGATCGAATTCCATAAGCTCAGCGCCGTCGCGCTTGTACGTGCGTGACCAGCAGTTCTGTCAGCGCTTCCAGATAGGCCTCGCCGGATGCCGGGCCGGCCTTTTCGGGGTCACCCAGGACACCGATCTCAGTGACAGCGCGGAAGCCTTGTTCGAAGACGACGGATGCGACGGACTTCATATCGCCCACGTAGCCTGCCTGCGCCTGATCCATGGCTACCAACTCCGGCCGCAAGGTCAGGATCATTGAGGTCTCCCACTCGCCGGCGTGACCACCGGCCTCCGCCGGTGTCACGCCTCGTTCTGTGGCGATACGGAAACTGGCGTCCAACAGTTCCATCAAGTCCGTGTACGCGATGATGTTCACGTCCGGCAAACGCCCGGCAAGACTCTCGACCGCTTCGGCCAGAGGGGCGAAATTTCCGCCGTGGGTGGGGATCAGAACGATGTTGCGGAAACCATGGCGGGCCAGGCTCTGACAGTAGTCGGCTATCACCTCGACGAAAGTCTCCTTGCGCAAGGTGATGGTGCCTGGAAAGGCCATGTGGTGCTCCGAGCAGCCGATGCGCAGCGCCGGGGCCAGACATGCATTCCCCAGCTTGCGGGTAACGCGTTCGCCCAGGGCCTCGCCCCACAGAGAGTCCGTGGCGAGGGGCAGATGCAGCCCGTGCTGCTCCGTCGAGCCGAAAGTGACGACTACCGTGTCTACCCCCTGGCTCAGGGCCTCCTCGACTTCCGGCCAATTCATCTCCGCCAGCTTGTATCTGTCCACGCTTTACTCCTCTCTGACTTTGACGATCATTTCGATCTCGACGGGGGTATTGAAGGGTAGCTCATTCACGCCGATGGCCGACCGTGCGTGACGCCCCTGCTCTCCAAAGAGCTGTTCCAGCAGGTGGGAAGCGCCATTCATTACCTCGGGCTGTTGGTTGAAGCCAGGCGCACTGGCGACCAGCCCCGTCACCTTGACAATCCGCTCCACACGATCCAGGGAGCCCAGCGCCTGTCGCACCACGGCCAGTAGGTTGAGCATAGTCAGTCGGGCTGCCTGATAGCCCTCTTCCACCGTGAGGTCGTGGCCCACTTTGCCGTGATACTTGATCGCTCCAGATTCGATGGGGCCGGACCCACTGGTGAACAACAAGCCGTTCACTTCTACCGCCGGCACGTATGCCGCCACTGGGTTGGGCGGCTCCGGCAGTTCCTGCCCCAGCTCCTTCAATTTCTGCTCGACCATCACTATTTTACCTCCGTGCTTTGCTCGAGATTTCTCGGAAAGCAGGTCGGTCTCCCACGCCGCCGGATTGGCGGGCGTGGGAGACCGACCTGCCAGACCCTAAGGGTTCTTTGATCGCCGAAGGTCTCCTGCCTGTGCCTTGGCAGACAGGTCGCACGCAGACAGAAGACCTTCGCCCATCGCGAGACGTAATATAACGAAACGCAATCTAACAATGCCAAGTTGGGGTCTAAAACCAATACCCGTGAATGAACGGTAGAGCGGCTAACCCTCCCGCAGGTTTGAACGGTTTTGGCCTGCCAATGCTACTTCTCGAAGCCGTTTGACATTCCAGCACAGGCTATGCCGTAACCTGCGGGAGGGTAACCAGGATTCGTTCACGGGTATTGGGTCTAAAACGGGAAGTTATTTCTTGACAGTCCCAAAGTATATCATAAAACAGCGGTAATTCAATGTTGGACAAGCCGAGAGGAGAATCTGTTTGACCAAGCCTGGCTTCCAGACTAGAATTGCAGCGCTATTCAGCTTTCCGAGATTATGATATAAGCTCCGATGGGTTTGATGGAGGAACCAACTTTGCAGGAATCGGTGCCGCCGGCAGCACCATCAGGCGTCACTGTGGAAGGAAAAACCACAGTGGTGATACCAACATACAACGAAGTCGAGAATCTCCCCACCATGGTGGCGGAGCTTCTAGCGCTGGACATCGACCATCTGCAAATCGTCATTATCGACGACAACTCCCCCGATAGTACCGGCCACGTGGCTGATCGGCTGGCGAGCCGCTATTCGGAACAGATTCGCGTCGAACAGTTCGCGTCGAACAGGTTCGCGTCATCCATCGTCTCCAGAACTGATGATTTCGGATTTCCTCTCAAAAAGGCACAGCCGAAGGTTCTGGGGGGTGGGCATTGCCGGCAGCTTTTTGCTGATCATCATCGTTTTTTTCTGGCCCGTTGTTTTTGGCGGCCAAACGCTTGTCCCTTTCGATATCCTCTTTGCAACTGATCCGGTGTGGGCCGGCCTCGCTGCTGAATTGGGCGTCGAGCACCCTCAAAACGGACTGGTGGCCGATCTCATCCTGGAGAACTACGCCTGGAAGCACTTCATCCGCGAATGCATCCAGGCTGGACAGTTGCCGCTGTGGAATCCTCACCTCTTCGCCGGCGTCCCGTTCCTCGCCGCCGGCCAGCACTCCGCCCTCTACCCGCTGAGCGCAATCTACTACATCCTGCCACTGTGGCGTGCCTTCGGCGTGTTCACAGTTGTACAGGTGTGGTTGGCCGGCCTGCTAATGTACGTCTACCTGCGCGTGCTGGGTGCCGGCCGCTTCGGCGCGGTGTTTGCCGGCCTAGCCTACATGCTGAGCGGGCTAGTGCTGGTGAATGTGGTCTTCCCGATGATGATTGCCGCCATGAGTTGGCTCCCCCTGCTGCTGGCTGCGATCGAGGTACTGATTCGCGAACAGGAAGATGATCCCATAGCAAATTGGTTGCCGCGTGGGCGCCGGCTCCTGGCGCTGCTGGCCGTTGGAGTGATCGTCGGCTTGCAGTTCCTGGCCAGCCATGTGGAGATGAGTTATTATATTCTGCTGGTGGCGGTTTTCTATGCCGCGTGGCGGCTGGTGGGGCTCTGGCGCCAACGGGGGTTGCGCGCAGCGTTTCGAGGATCTCTGTGGCTAGCCAGCCTGATTGCGGTGGGGGTGGCGCTGGCCGGCGTGCAGCTCATACCGCTGTACGAATTAGTCCAATTGAACTTTCGCGAGGGGGCGGTGAGCCTCCCGCAGGTGCTTGACTGGGCCTATCCGAAGCGCCAGATCATCGCTTTCCTAATTCCCGATTTCTTTGGCAACCCGGCTCACCATCGCGCGTTCGACCTGTTTTCGCAACAGTGGGTCGAGCTATCGGATTCGGCCGAGTGGGGCATTAAGAATTACGTCGAAGGAACGGCCTACGTCGGCATTGTGCCACTGGTTTTGGCCGCCGTGGCGGTGGTGGGGCGACGGGGCCGGCACGTGTGGTTCTTTGTGGTGCTGACGGTAGCCTCGCTGCTGTTCGCCTTCGGGACGCCGGCTTACGCCTTGCTGTACTACGGCCTCCCGGGCCTGAGTCAGGTGCACACACCGTTTCGCTGGGTATTTCCATACACGGTGAGCATCGCCGTTTTGGCAGGTTTGGGTACAGACTGGTTAAGGAGAAACTGGCCAAGGAGAAAGAAGAGCCAGAAGAGGGCGGCCGGTGGGTGGTTGGGTGGTTGGGTGATTGGGTGGCTAGGCTGGGGGAGTGCAGGGGTTGGATTGACGGTTCTGAGCGGGTTGCTGGCGAGCTTTCTGGTTCCCAATGTAGCCGTACGACTCGCGAGTCAGGTCATGCAATCGTCGGTGCGGGTAAGCGAGGTCTTTAGTGATCCGGGGCTTTTTCTAAGTTACCAGATTTGGAATGGGGCGCTGTTCGGTGCTTTCTTACTCGGCGCCGGCGTCGTGCTGATTCTGTGGCGTCGCAATTGGCGCGTGGCCGGCATCCCCGCGTGGCAACTCGCGGCTGTGATCGTGCTGATCGTCGATTTGTGGACTATGGGGCACGATTTCTATCCACGCGTGACGCCGGCGCTCCGCGACGAGACGCCGCCCGTCGTTGAGTTCTTGCAGCAAGATGATGGCCCATACCGCATCGCCAGCTACGGGCCGGCGCACGTGCTCTGGCCGAACTCGGCCATGCGGTACGGCATCAGCGACGTCCGAGGCTACGACTCCATCATCCCGAAACAGTATACCGAGTACATGACCGAGTTGGGCGTCCAAGACCTGTTGCTGTACAACCGCATCGGCCCGCTAAACGATCCGGCCGCCCTCGACTCCCCACGCCTGGACCTGCTCAACGTCAAATACATCCTCACCACTGAAGAAATCAGCCATTCCGACTTCCAGCTCGCCTTCCAGGACAACAACGTCCGCGTCTACGAGCACACGAACGCCCTCCCCCGCGCCTTCCTCAATTGCCAATTCACAATTCACAATTCACAATTGACAATTGACAATTCACAATTGACAATTAACTCTTCCCAACCCCGCATCACGCGCTATACGCCCAACGAGATCGAAATCGCCGTCGAAACCGACCAACCCCAGACCCTCGTCCTCACCGACTCCTTCTTCCCCGGCTGGCGAGCTTTCGTGACGCCGGCTGGCGAGGACGAGCGCGAAGTCGAAATCTCTCGCGTGTTTGAGAACTTCCGCGCCGTGGAGGTGCCGGCCGGCTACAGTACAGTCCGCTTCAAGTACTTCCCCATGTCAGTCAAGGTCGGCATCTACGTCAGCTTCCTGGGCGCTGTGCTCTTATTCCTCGGATTCATTTACTGGCTGTGGACGTGGCTCTATCGCCCGTCGGACGAGGGCGAAACAGTTCAGTTGATCGCCAAGAACAGCCTGGTCCCCATGGGCGCTTCGCTGCTCAACAAGGCCGTCGATTTCGCCTTCGCCATGCTCATGCTGCGGGTGCTCGGCCCGACGGACGCCGGCAAGTATTACTTCGCCATCGTCGTCATCGGGTTTGTGGACATCTTTACCAACTTCGGGCTGAACCTGCTGCTGACCCGCGAGGTGGCCAAGGATCGCTCCCAGGCTAATCGCTACCTGAGCAACACGGCGCTGCTGCGCCTGCTGCTGTGGATCGCCTCGATCCCACTGCTGGCAGTCTACGTGTTCTTCCGGCAGGCGACGCAGCCACTGGACACCGCCACCGTCACCGCCATTGCGCTGTTACTCATCGGGCTGATTCCCAGCAATCTCTCGGCGGCCTTCAGTTCAGTGTTCACAGCGTACGAGCAAATGGAAGTGCCGGCCGCCGTGACCACCGTCACAACCTTTTTGAAAGTCAGCCTGGGGGCATTGGTGCTGCTTTTAGGCTACGGCTTCGTGGGGCTGGCCGGCGTCTCCATCATCGTCAACACCATCACGCTGCTGGTCTTCGTGCGCTTGGTGGCCGGCCGCTTCTTCCGCCCGCGCCTGGCGTTCGATCCAGTCTTCGTGTGGAGCATGGTGGGTATCGCCGCGCCGCTGATGCTCAATCACTTGCTCCAGACCATCTTCTTCAAGATCGACGTCATGATCCTGGATCAATTCTGGCCGGAGGCCGTGGTTGGCTGGTACTCCACAGCGTACAAGTGGATCGACGCGCTGCTCATCATCCCAGCTTACTTCACCATGGCCATCTTCCCGCTGATGAGCCGGCGGGCGGAGAGCGATCGCGCCGGCCTGATGAGCGCCTACAAGATGTCGCTGCGTCTGCTGCTGATGCTGGCACTGCCCGTTGCCATGGCGACCGTCTTCATCGCCGACGAACTGATTCTGGTGCTGGGCGGCGCCGAGTACCTACCTGACGGCGCCATCGCGCTGCAACTCATGATCTGGTTTTTGCCGCTGAGTTTCGTCAACGGCGTGACCCAATACGTCCTCATCGCCATCGACCAGCAGCGCTGGATCACGGTCAGTTTTGCCATCGCTACCAGTTTCAATCTGTTGACCAACCTTCTGCTGATCCCCCGCTTTGGCTACCCGGCTGCGGCGTTGATCACCATCGCCTCGGAAGTCGTGCTGTTCATCCCGTTCTATGTCTCGATTCGCGATCACCTGGCCCCGCCGCCGTTGGCGCAGATAGCCTGGCGGCCGGCTGTGGCCACACTGCTGCTGGGCGTAACGATGTGGCTGCTGCGTGCAATCCCGGACATGGTGGCGTTGGCGCCGGCCGGCATCGTTTACGTTGCCGCTTTGGGTTTGCTCGGGGCCTTCACACAAGCAGACCGCGCACTGGCCCGCCGGCTGTTGCCCGAGCGTCTGCGAGACTGACACTTCATGCCTTCACTGCCCATTCGTCCGTCATAGTATATAACCAATTATGCTTAACTTGACATTGGGCATGGTTCATTTTGGCCAGAAACCTGGTTGACAATTCTCCTATTGGGTAGTTAGCCCAACCGCGTTGGGCGAGTCTGAAAAGCGAGATTGGGCTTGCT
>JAANWY010000328.1 GCA_018263655.1 Anaerolineales bacterium
TCTGTTGTGGTACCCGGTGGAAGGCCGCAACGACATTCGCATTGCCCCCGACGCGCTGGTGGCCTTTGGCCGGCCCAAAGGCGATCGGGGCTCGTACTTGCAGTGGGAGGAGGACGGGATCACGCCCCAGGTGGTGTTCGAAATCCTGTCGCCGGGCAATACCGCGGCTGAGATGGAGCGCAAGTTTCAGTTCTACCAACGCTATGGGGTAGAGGAGTACTACCTGTATGACCCGGACAGCGGGGAGCTGAGCGGGTGGCTGCGGCGAGGGGCGTACCTGGAGGAGATCGAGGAGATGGCCGGCTGGGTGAGCGTGCGGTTGGGGATCCGGTTCGAGTTGGAGGGCGATGAACTGGTATTGTACCGGCCGGACGGGGAGCGCTTCGCGACGTTTCAGGAGTTGATGGCGCAGCGGGAAGAAGCGCGCCGGCAGGCGGAGCAAGAGCGCCTGCGGGCAGAGCAAGCTGAGCAACAAACGGGGGAAGAGCGCCAGCGGGCAGAACAGGCCGAGCAGCAAACGGAGAAAGAACGCCAGCGGGCAGAACAGGCCGAGCAGCGCGCCGAACGATTTGCAGCACAACTGCGGGAACTGGGTGTGGAGCCGGCAGACGAATAACTCGAGGCGCATTCACAAGTTGGGAGCGGGACAGACCTCGGAGGGCTATGAGCATTTGACTGGAGAGTGTATTTATGGTTATCCAAGCACCTGTAGCAGAGACCGAAATCGTCTATCCCGAAAGTGACGGACAGCCCATGGCCGACAACACCCAACAGTTCCGCTGGATCGTCACCATCAAGGAGGGATTGGACGCGCTACTCCCGGATACGTTTGTGGCGGGCGATCTGTTGTGGTACCCGGTGGAAGGCCGCAACGACATTCGCATTGCCCCTGACGTGCTGGTGGCCTTTGGCCGGCCCAAAGGCGATCGGGGCTCGTACTTGCAGTGGGAAGAGGACGGGATCGCGCCCCAGGTGGTGTTCGAAATCCTGTCGCCGGGCAACACCGCAGCCGAGATGGAGCGCAAGTTTCAGTTCTACCAGCGCTATGGGGTAGAGGAGTACTACCTGTATGACCCGGACAGCGGGGAGCTGAGCGGGTGGCTGCGGCGAGGGGCGTACCTGGAGGAGATCGAGGAGATGGCCGGCTGGGTGAGCGTGCGGTTGGGGATCCGGTTCGAGTTGGAAAGAGACGAACTGGTGTTGTACCGGCCGGATGGGGAGCGCATCTTGACGTTTCAGGAGTTGATGGCGCAACGGGAAGAAGCGCGCCGGCGGGCAGAGGAGGCTGAGCAGCGCGCCGAGCGCTTTGCAGCACAACTGCGGCAACTGGGTGTGGAGCCGGCAGACGAGTAGAGTGTGGCCAAAATCCGCATGTGTCAACAGCCCCCCATCATCGTAGTAACGCCTTCATTCCATAATCAATCTCATGTCCCATCTCCTCAGCATTGATCTCGGAACGTCCTCCGTCAAAGCGCTGTTAGCCACAGATGCCGGCGAAGTTGTGGGCGCCGGCAGCGCGGCGTACCCCATCCACCACCCGCAGCCAGACTGGGCCGAGCAGGAGCCAGATGAGTGGTGGCAGGCTACTGTCACCGCTGTGCGCCAGGTGCTGGCGGCCGCGGACGCTTCCGAGTCCGTCGCTGCCATCGGCCTATCTGGGCAGATGCACGGCACCGTCCTGCTGGACGAGTGCGGCGAGCCTCTGCGCCCGGCCGTCATCTGGCCCGATCAGCGCAGCCGGCGGCAGGTACAGGAGATCACGGACTTGGTGGGTGCCGAGCGTCTGATCGAACTCACCGGCAGCCCCGTGGCTACGGGCTTCCAGGCGGCGACCGTGCGGTGGGTGCAGCAGAAAGAGCCGGCTGTGTGGCGACAAGTGCACCACATCCTCGTCCCGAAGGACTATGTGCGCTGGCGCCTCACCGGCCGCTACGCCACCGATCCCAGCGACGGCTCCGGCGCGCTCCTGTTGGACGTACGAAGGCGAGACTGGGCACCTCACTTGCTGAAAGCGCTAGAGATCGATCCCGAAGTGCTCCCTCCCGTGCAGCCGTCCGTGGCCGTCGCCGGCGAGCTCGATGGGTGGGCGGCCGAGGCACTGGGGCTCCCACCCGGCGTCCCCGTCGTCACCGGCGCAGCCGACACGGCGGCCAGCGCTGTCGGGGCCGGCATCGTCAGCGCCGACACGTTGTTGCTGACGCTCAGCACTGGCGGACAGCTCGTACTGCCTGCGGGTGAGGTGCGCGTGGACCCGGCCGGCCGCATCCACACCTTTTGCGGCGCCTTGGAGCCGGCGGACGATCAGGCCGGCTGGTATCAGATGGGGGCCATTCTCTCGGCCGGCATGGCGCTGCGCTGGCTGCGCGATCAGGTATTGGGCTTGCAGGGCGAAGATGCCTACGCGCGGATGACGGCGTGGGCCGAAGAGGTGCCGGCCGGCGCAAACGGATTGCTGTTCTTGCCCTACCTGGTTGGTGAACGCACGCCCCACATGGACCCACAGGCGCGCGGGCTGCTCCTGGGCTTGACGCTGCGGCACGGCCAGGCCGAGCTGGTGCGCGCCGTGATGGAGGGTGTGGTGCTGGCTTGCTTCGATGCTTTCAGCGTACTGGCTGAGTTGGGAGCTGCCCCGGCGCGCATCGTGTTGGCCGGCGGGGGCGCGCAGAGCCGGCTGTGGCAGCAGATTGTGGCCGACGTTTTCGGTTTGCCCGTCCAGCGGCTGGAAGTAGCCGAGCAATCGGCGGTCGGTGCGGCGTTGATGGCCGGGGCCGGCATCGGCCTGTTCGAGCTGGAGCCGACCGCTCAGGCGTGGGCCGGCTATGACGACCCGGTTGAGCCCAGTGATCGACGCCACGCTTGTTATCAAGATATACTTGCGCTTTTCCGCGATGCTTACCAGAAACACCGCGAGGATTTTCGCCAATTGGAGGAGTGAAATCATGCCCCTCATCAGTGATCCGCAAGCCGTTGAGGAGGTCTACAATCGCGCAATCCATGCCGGCATCTGTCTGGCAAACTTCTGCACCTCGAACCCTTACACTACCGAAGCCATCCTGCGCTCGGCCTACGAGTTCGGTCAGGCTCACGGGTTCAAGGATATCCCCATCATCGTCTCCGCTACCGCCAACTACGCCATCGAACCTCAGTTGGTAAGCTACACACATCTGAAGGATGTTCGGTTGGGCATGCAGGCGCTGATAGACGACGTGGAGATGATGCTGTCGGCCGGCAGCCCGTACGCTGACCTGCTGGTGATGCTGCACTTGGACCACGGCCAGCCCGAAGCCGATCGAGACGTCATCGAGCGTGCTATCGACAAATACGCCACGATTATGTACGACGCGTCGGAGTGGCCGCTGGACGAGAATGTGCGCATGACGCGCGAATTCGTGGAACGCACGCGCGGCCGGGTGCTGGTCGAGGGTGCAGTGACGGAGATTGCCCAGGCTGAGGACCAAGTGGACGCCCCCCTCACCTCACCCGAAGAAGCCGAGCGATACTTCCAGGACACGGGCGTGTTCCTCGTCGTGCCGGATCTGGGCACGGAGCATCGCGCGACGGGCGTCGCCGCCCACTACGATGGCCAACGCGCTCGAGCTATCACGGAACGCATCGGCAAGCGCATCGTCCTCCACGGCTCGTCCAGCCTCCGCGATGAGGACATCCCTCACCTGGCCGCGGATGGTGTCGTCAAGGTCAATGTCTGGACCACTTTTGAGCGGCTGGGCGGCCAGGCCGTGGCCCGCCACGTGCTCCGTCAGTTAGGCAACGTCCTGACTGAGGACGAACTCCGGGCGTTGCACGCCCAGGGCGTCATAGGCAATCGGTACTTCGATCCCGATTATGTCGCTGATGTGTGTGATGGCGACCTCGGACCCAAGTTGGGCGGTCTGCGCGAAGAGGGCCGGCGCGATGCCTGGCAGGCGGCCGTCGTCGAGCGCATGGCGTTCTATCTGGACCATTTCAACTACGCAAACTGGCAATAGAAGTATGTAACTACTCAGGCACTTCGTACCTATACAAGAAGAGACCGGAAAAATGGGGTCCGTGGGGGGCGGCCGCCCCCCACGGACCCCATTTTTCCGAATTTCTCTACTGCAAGGGCGGTAACCTGAGTGGTCACAGATGTATAAGTGATAGAATAGGAGAGAGTATACAACCCATGACAAAACACGAACTTGAATCCACTGCTCAAGCCCTCGTCGCAGAAGGCAAAGGCATTCTGGCTGCTGACGAGAGCACGGGTACCATCACGAAACGGTTGGCAAGCATCAATGTTGAGTCCACTGAGGAGACGCGCCGCACCTATCGCGAGCTGTTGTGCACCACGCCCGATATGGAGGAATTCATCAGCGGCGTGATTCTGTTTGACGAGACGATTCGCCAGGCGGCCCAGGATGGCACACCGCTCTCCGAAGTGCTTTCGAGCAAAGGCGTCATGCCCGGGATCAAGCCCGACAAGGGCGCCAAGCCGATGGCCGGCTTTCCAGGGGAGAGGGTCACAGAGGGTCTGGACGGCCTACGCGACCGTCTTACCGAATACCGTGACCTGGGTGCGCGTTTTGGCAAGTGGCGAGCTGTGATCGCCATTGGTGAGGGCATCCCGACCCGAGCCTGTATCGACGCCAACGCCCACGCGCTGGCTCGCTACGCCGCCCTATGCCAGGAGGTGGGACTGGTGCCCATCGTCGAACCCGAGGTGCTGCTGGATGGGGATCATACCATAGAGCGCTGCGCGGAGGTAACGGAAGCCACGTTGAGGAGCGTCTACGCCGCGCTCTTCGAGCATCGGGTGGTGTTGGAGGGCACGTTGCTCAAGCCCAACATGGTGCTCTCTGGCAAGGATTGTTCGGAGCGGGCAGGCGTAGAGGAGGTGGCGGAAGCGACCGTGCGCACCTTGCGTCGGGCTGTGCCGGCGGCCGTCCCTGGCATTGTCTTCCTGTCCGGTGGGCAGAGCCCGGTGGAGGCCACAGAGCATCTGAACGCCATGAACGCCATGGGCGATCAGCCCTGGGAACTCAGCTTCTCGTACGGGCGGGCGTTGCAGCAGCCGGTGCTGAAGGCATGGCTAGGGGATACCGGCAATGTCGTAGAGGCCCAGAAGGCCCTCTACCACCGGGCCAAGCTCAACGGTGCGGCGCGGTACGGCGAGTATACGAAGGAGATGGAAGAGGCCGCCTGACGCCGAAGGCGAAATGACGGGATTCGCCAAGATACCAGGCCCTCGATTCGTCGAGACTCACATCGGGGTCCTGGTATCTTGGTTTTGGGGCGCTGAAGATAGTCTGCCCAGAACGAAGGCGTCTTGGTAACTACTCAGGTGACCGGCACTTTGTCTCGAAATACTCAGGATGACGAGGTATGCCAGGTGTTGAAAGGCTTTCTGGAACCGATGTTTGTAAGTGCCGGTCACCTTGGCGGTCTTGAAGTGTAGCTGCCTGAGTAGTTACGCGTCTTGCTTGAAAGAGAGCCCCGTTGCTCGATAAGGCGCTCCATCTCGTCATAGATCATTAGATTACGTCTCGCGATGGGCGAAGGTCTCCTGACCGAGCCCGTTTCGCCTCGGTCAGGAGACCTTCGGCGATCAAAAGGCCGTCGCTAGGGCAAATCTAACAATGTCAAGTTAATTATAGATCACTTGACCACTCCGCCCCTGGTCGCTATAATCGATCTAGAGCGGAGGGCTGGTGAAGTGATTGCTGGGGAACCTACTTGAAATCACAGCCTAACGCCGGCCTCAATTCCAGATAGAAGGATGCTTGAAATGACCTTGGTTGAGATACTCTCCGATATTCATATCGTCAACGAGGCTCTAGCAGAATTTGAATCACGCTATGGCATTCTTTCTGATACTTTCTATGAGTGGTATCAGCAAGGAAATGAGCCGAAAGATGATGCCTGGGTACTAGACTTCGCAGAGTGGGCCGGATGGTACAAGAGCCGGCAACGCTTGCTGGAAGGGCTGGTGGAGTGATTGCTGGGGAACCGACTTGAAATCACAGCCTAACGCCGGCCTCATTTCCAGACGAGGGTAACGAACCATGACTGTGATGCTGATGATTCAAGAAGCGACTGTTCCGTACGAAACCCGGTCAGATACGGCGCTGACAGTGCCTGTTCCGTCGGCTTTCGCCTGGTTGGATCACCTGGAAGCCGATGAACAAGCTGAGTTCTACGCACAACTGCTTGAGGCAACAGCCTTCTGCCAACGGATCGGTCAATGGGACCGACTAAAATCGCTGCTTGAGAGCTGGAAAGAGCGGGCTGAGCGCCGGACACACCCCGAACTGCAGCGTCGCATGGTTGAGGCGCGAGCCCGGTTGCCTGAAGATCGACAGCGCCTCTGGCCCAAGCTGCGTGGTTACCTGGAGAGCCTGTACGCACTGGAAATGCGGCTTCGGGCTTTTGAAGCTCGCTTCGGCATGTCGTCGGAAGCGTTCTATCAGAAGATGTTGGCTGGCGAGATTGAGGAAGACACCGAGACACTTGAATGGGCCGGCTCTTTCCGGGTATGGAAAGAAGAATTAGCAATGTGTATGGCTAGTGCTCTCTCTAACTCGTGCTTGGGGCAATAGCTCCTCCACCTGTTCCCGCCGGCACACTGCTGTCCCCTCGTTTGCTATCACCGAAGCAGCAGCCGCGGTGCCCAGGGCGAGAGCAGCCGGCCAATCGTCGCCTCGGCTGCGGGCTAAGAGGATACCGCCATTCAGCGCATCGCCGGCGCCAGCCGTATTGACGACGGGGACCTCTGGCGGCTGTACGCGGTGATGCCCTGCCGTCGTTGCAGCCAACGCGCCTCGCTCCCCCAACGTAACAATCAGGGCATCACTGGCCCATTGACCCAAGCGGCCGGCCAGCACCTCCGCCAATTCGGCATCCGACTGGTCATCCGCGGTCAGGTCTGGGTCGAGCTGCGCCAACTCGCGGCGATTTATTTTGAGGATATGGGGGCCGCCTGCTACAGCCTGACGCAACGCTTCGCCCGAGGTATCGAGCAGCGTGACCAGGTCGTGCTGACGAGCACGCCGAATCAGATGGGCGTAGCTGTCGGTGGGTAGGCCGGGCGGTAAGCTGCCGGCGAAGATTACGCCCTGAGCTTCTTCGGCATAGCGGTCTAACAATCCCAAGAGCTGAGAGAGGTGCTCTTCGGTGGCCGTCAGTGTCGGTGCACTGATAGTGGATTGTTGGTCTACGGATTGGTCGACCAGCAGGATGGCCGTGCGGGTTTCGCCCTGAGCCGGCACGAACTCGTGCGAGAGGCCCCAGTCGTCCAGCATGCTGGTGAGGAGATAGCCGCTGTGGCCGGCGTTCAGACCCAACGCCACGGTCCTTCCGCCCAGCTCATGGATCACCAAGGACGAATCGACGCCTTTGCCACTGGGCGTGACGACCTCCCGTTCGCCGCGTACGACGGCGCCCAGGCGGAAGTCGTGCACGAAGATCACTCGGTCAATCGTGGGGTTGGGCGTCAGGGTCAGAATCATCTCTTGCGAAGGATCACTCTGGCAATCGGTCGCGCATCAGGATCGTGTGGGCGCTCCATTCGAGACGCTCCAGCGTATCGTAGGCATCGGCCAGGTCTCTGCCAACGGTCAGGACACCATGCCAGGCCAGGATGAGGCCCAGCCCATTCTTCTTCAGTGTCTCCTGACGCGGCGCCAGTTTCTCGACCACGGCGTCAGCCAGCTCCTGGCTATGACTGGGTTGATGAGGCACAACCTCCACCGTGCCGAACTTCTCTGTGTACTCGTTGGTTGGTGTGACAGGCTCGCCGGCAGCAGCGAAAACGCTCAGGTAGCGGGGGTGGGCGTGGACGATGCTG
>JAANWY010000329.1 GCA_018263655.1 Anaerolineales bacterium
GACCACTGCGCAGAGCTTCACGGCTGGCGTGATCCTGGAACAGGTCAAGCGCAGCCCTCTGGCTGGCCAGGCCGGCCGGCTCCAGCCTCTGGACGTGCGGTTTCGAGTTCTCTACAATCCTGATCTGAAAAGCATTGTCTTTATGGTGCCGGGACTGGTGGGATTGATCCTGCAACAGCAGACGTTGGTCCTCACCGCCTTCGCCATCGTGCGAGAACGGGAGGTCGGTACCATCGAACAACTGTTGGTCACGCCCATCCGACCGTGGGAACTGATGTTGGGTAAGATGATTCCCAACATTCTTATCTCCTTCGTCAATATGGGCACAATCCTGGTTCTGGGATTGACATGGTTCCACGTGCCCTTCAACGGAAACATCTGGCTTTTCCTTGCCCTGTCCTTTCTCTTCGTCTTTTCTTCCCTAGGGCTCGGCATCTTCGTGTCAACCCTTGCGACTTCCCAGAAGCAAGCTCAGCAGTTGGCGAATTTCATCATTCTGCCGGCCATCATGCTGTCTGGCTACATCTTTCCCCGCGAGGCGATGCCCGTCGTGGTGCAGTGGATGGGCAACTTCATACCGCTGACCTATTTCCTCCGGATCAGCCGGGGCATTATGACGAAGGGGGTAGGCTTCGCGTCGGTACAGGACTCGGTCGTCACACTGGTCATCTTCGGGTTGGCAGTGTTTGCCATCAGTGCGCGCACCTTCCGGACACGCTTGGACTGACACGGTCCCAATGAAATGAGAAATTAAGAGCGAGAACCGCTTCTCATTTCTAATTTCTGATTGAACCAATAGGAGGTCAAAACGAATCCATGTCACGGTTCATTCGGCTGAACCTGGTGATTCTGATCCTCGTCGGTAGCCTGCTCGCGTACCCGGCGCCGGCGACATACGGGGGGAGTAACTGCGAGCCGGATGGACGGCAGGCGAGCGGCGCCCTCTACCGCATTTGCATGCCGGAGCGGGGGGCGTGGAACCGCGACTTGGTCATCTACGCTCACGGCTACGTCGCCTTCGACGATCCGCTGGAGATACCACGAGAGGCTGCGCTGCTTTCGAAAATCGTGAACCGGTTAGGGTTCGCCTTCGCTACCACCAGTTACAGCACTAACGGGCTGGCTGTGCGCCAAGGCGTCGCGGATGTGCGTGACCTGGTGGACATCTTCCGCACCGAACACGGCCAGCCCCGCCGCGTGTACCTCGTCGGCCCCTCTGAAGGTGGCACGATTACGGTGCTGGCCGTCGAGCAGTTTCCGGAGGCCTTCGATGGCGCGCTGGCCCTTTGCGGACCTGTCGGTGACCTCCAACGGCAGATCAACTACTGGGGCGATTTCCGGGTCTTGTTCGATTACTTTTTCCCGGACCTGATCCCGGGTAGCCCCGTCAACATCCCCCAGGAGGTCATGGATAACTGGGACACAGTTTACGTGCCGCGTATCCACACCGCTATCTGGTCAAACCTGCACGCGACCGAACAGCTCCTGCGGGTCGCTCGCGCTCCCATTGATCGGGGTGATCCCGCCTCGGTAGACGTGACAATCCTCGGTCTACTTTGGTACAATGTCTTTGCTACCAACGACGGCATTGCCAAATTGGGCGGGCAACCCTTCAACAACGTGGACCGCATCTACCGAGGCTCGGGCGACGATGCGCGGCTCAATCGCGAGGTTCAGCGCATCCAGGCTGACGCGGGCGCACTGGCCGAGCTCGAAGCCCACTACCAAACCTCCGGACAGCTCACCACCCCCCTGGTCACTCTCCATACCACAGGCGACCCGATCGTACCTTACTGGCACGAGTTCCTCTACCGTGCGAAGGTGGTGGAAACGAGCGCCACATCACAGCACACCAACATCCCGGTCGTCCGCTACGGCCACTGCAACTTCAAGCTCGTTGAGATGCTGGTGAGTTTCGGGCTGCTGGTGTCCCAGGTGACCGGGCAAGAGTTGACCGGTATTGAAGACGCGTTGCTGGATGTTGGCGTTGACTTGGAAGCGGATTTCGTGCCGGCCGCGCCACGGTACGATGCTCCGCGTTGATCGGACATGACGCTCGCGGACATGGTCGTTCGAACCGAAGGGCTAAGCAAGATCTTCAGCTCCCAGCAACAGGGTGAGGTGGTTGCCGTGGCTGGGTTGGACCTCGCCGTGCCACGCGGAGAGACGTTCGGGCTCATCGGGCCGGACGGCGCCGGCAAGACTACCACCACCCGCCTGCTGGTTGGCCTGCTTAGGCCGACCCGAGGCCAGGCAACCGTTCTAGGCTACGACACGCTGCGGGAGGCCATGCAGCTCAAACGACGCATCGGGTACATGGCCCAGCGCTTCAGCCTGTACGGCGATTTGACGGTGATGGAGAACTTGCGCTTTTTCGCCAACGTCCACGAGGTCAGCGCGGAGAGCCAGCGGAAACGAATCCCCGAGTTGCTCCGCTTTGCCGGCCTGGAAGGATTCGGGGATCGTTTGGGTAATCAGCTCTCCGGCGGTATGAAGAAGAAACTGGCCCTGGCCGGCATGCTGATTCACAACCCGGAGGTTGTGTTCCTCGACGAACCCACACTGGGCGTTGACCCCACCAGCCGGCGCGAGTTCTGGGACCTGCTGGCAGCGCTGCGCATGGAGCAGGGGCTCACCATCTTCGTGTGTACCCCGTACATGGACGAGGCGGAGCGGTGCCACCGCGTTGGGCTGATCTACGAGGGGCGGGTCGTCGCACAGGGGACGCCGCGGGAGATTGCGCGTCGGGTGCCAGGACAACTTCTAGACTGCCGGCCGTCGAATTTCGAGCGGGCCAAGTCGCTAGCAGATGGCTTGCCTGGCGTCCTCGAGATACAGACTTTAGGAGACCGTCTTCGTCTGTTCGTCGACGACGCGGCTAGTCGAGTGCCAGAGATTCGAGAAGCAATGGCGCGGCACGGTGTCACGACAGGCGAGCTGCGGGTCGTGCAGCCAGGGATGGAGGAGGCTTTCATATCTCTCGTCCAGCGTCAGACGGGCGCTCAGAATCTAGGCTCCGAGATTCGAGTTGGAGAGTGACCGTGGAACCAGCCATCGTCGTTCAGGATTTGACCAAGACCTTCGAACAGAATCGTGGTCAAGGTGGCTTTACGGCCGTCGATCACATCAGCTTCGAGGTGCAACAAGGCGAGATATTCGGGTTCCTGGGACCCAACGGCGCCGGCAAGACCACCACCATCCGTATGCTCCTGGGGCTGATGCGTCCCACAGCCGGCGACGCTATCGTTCTGGGCCACCATTTGCCCGACGAAGCCAAGGCCGTCCACGCCCGCTCCGGCTATATGTCGCAACTTTTTACGCTGTACGACGATCTGACAGCAGCCGAAAACATTCGTTTCTACGGCCAGGCATACGGTCTCGGCGGATCAGATTTGCGCCGGCGTCAAGAGGATCTGATCGCCATGGCCGGCCTGAGCGGGCGCGAGAACGAGCTGACGGCCCACCTCGCTGGCGGTTGGCGCCAACGCCTGGCCCTGGGCTGCGCCATCGTCCACGATCCGGAGTTGGTTTTCCTGGATGAGCCCACCGCCGGCGTGGACCCGGCATCGCGCCGCGCTTTCTGGGAGCTGATCTACGCCCTCGCCCGCCAGGGCACCACCGTCTTCGTCACCACCCACTATATGGACGAAGCTGAGCTATGCCAGCGGCTGGCCTTCATCGACCGCGGCCGCATTGTCGCGCTGGGCACGCCGGACGAGTTGCGGGTGCGCCACATGCGGGGCGATGTCCTGGAGCTGTCGTGTGCACAGCCGGAAGCGGCCATGCAGGTTCTCCAGCGTGCGCGGCAGGCGGGCAGGTTGGAGGAACTCCACCAGCTCAGCTTCTACGGCGCGCAGCTCCACGTGGTAGCCCGTGACTCATCAGCGGTTCAGGGGGCCATCCGGCGCCTCTTGTCCCATGCCGGCATTCAGGGCGTCGCGCTGGACCAGATCCCACCCACGCTGGAGGATGTCTTCATCAGCACCATGGGGCAAGCAGGCGTACGCTCCGAGGGAGCGAGGTAGGTGGAGCAACCACTGATCTCCCGGCTCCGCTCGACAATGAGCGGCCGATCGCTGGCAATCTTGACCAGTGCGATCGTGGTTCTCGCCCTCCTGATGGGGGGCGCCAGCCTATTTGATCGTTGGCAGATCGCGGTCCCCTCGTCACCGGCCAGCAGCCTCCGCCCGTCGGGTTCCCGTGCACAGCCGAAAGTTGTATCCGGCCTTATCGAGGCCGACGCCGTCCTCATCAGCACAGAAGTGCCGGGGCGTGTGGAAACGCTGCACGTGGAGGAGGGCGACGCCGTCTCGACCGGCCAGGTGCTGGCACAGCTTGACACTTCCACTTTGGATGCCGAGATTCAGCAGGCTGAAGCCGCGCTACGGACCGCGGAGGCGAAACTTGCGGCCGGGAAAGCCGGCGCCCGCAGCCAGGAGATTGAGATTGCAGAGGAGTCCGTCACCATTGCCGAAGAGGGGGTCGCATCTGCCGAGAAGGTGGTGGAGATGACCCAAGGCAGGGTCAGGAGCGCACAGGCAACGTTGCAGGCTGCTCAGGCCGAACTAGAGAAACTCCAGGCCGGCCCCGACCCATACGAAATTGCCCTGGCGGAGACGCAACTCGAACAAGCCAAGCAACGGTTGCGCGTCGCATGGGCGGTGCGCGATAGCACTGGTGGAGCCCAGCAGCGAGGTGAGGTCCCCGAGGGAAGCTACGAGAGCACCCAGGCTGCGGTCTCGCGCGCAGAGGTTCAGGTCCGCATTGCCCAATTGCAATTGGAGAAACTGAAAGCCGGCCCTCGCTCAGAGGAACTAGCGGCGGCGCAAGTGGCTGTAGAGGCCGCCGAAGCGGGGGTCGACGCTGCCAAGGCCCAGGTAGTGGAGCAACAGGAGCGCCTAAAGGCAGCGCAGGCCCGCCTCCGCAAAGCCAGGGCGCAGCTAGAACAGCTAGAAGCGGGCGCCACCAGAGAACAAATCGCCGTTGTTCGGGCAGAAGTCAGCGGCGCGCGAGCGGCACTACGAATTCTACAGGTCAAGCGTGACAAGGCGACGTTGCGCGCGCCTCGCGCTGGACTCGTCTTGGAACAGGTGATTCACGTTGGAGAACGCGTGACGCCGGGCAGTGTACTACTTCGCCTGGCCAACCTGGACCGCGTGAAGTTGACAGTGTACGTGGCCGAGACAGATCTAAGCTTGGTTCACCTCGGAGAGAGTGTGTCTGTCAGCGTGGATACGTACCCCGACCGCGACTTCGAGGGCGAAGTGGTATACGTCTCGCCGGAGGCCGAGTTCACGCCGCGGAATGTTAGCACCGGAGGACAGGGGGCGAATCGAGTGTTCGCTGTCAAGATCGAGCTCCCGAACGCCGATCATGCACTGAAACCAGGTATGCCGGCGGACGCGGCACTGAAATAGGATCAGTCTGGCCAAAAACTGTTGGACGTACAGGAAGTCCGTCATGGCACTCGGAAAACCCAATTCTGATTCTGCCGCCCCAATATCTTGTGGTTTGCCGCTTGAATCTGCCCAGATATGGGGGTGGCAAATTCAGATAATGAATTTGCCGAGCTGATGACGGACTCCCTGACGTAGTAGCCAGGAATTTCGTAACTACCCAGCCACGACTGTTGGGCAAGGTCTCCCGACCGCCGCCCGCTCGGCTCGGTCATGAGACCTTCGCCGAACGATGGCAGTGGCAGCTGCTAATGCGAAACCCGTTGAAACGGGTTGATTCCGGTCGGAATAGTGCGTTTCAACGCACTTCGCATTGTCAGACGGCGAATTCATTCGTCGGCTGGCGGTAGGCTGAGTAGTTACGGAATTTCTAACTTTGGCAATCGCCTGTAATTGAGGGCCGGCGTAGGGCGGTTTTGCTAACCGCCTCGGCAGGGTCGGATAGCAAATCCAACCTACAAGCGGCGAAAATTAGAATTGCTGACGTAGTAGCGACTTATGAAAGTTAAAGAATTAAACGGGGAATCGAGGCCCACGCATATGACAACGGATAAGGCGGATTAACCGGATTTTATCCGTTAAATCCTGGAAATCCGTTGTTATATGCGCTGCAGCGATTACCCGATTAATTTCTTGATCTTCATCAGTCGCTGAAAACGGTTGAACCCGTTACTACCAACAAAGTTTGGCCATGCTGAAATAAGACAGGAGGCTAGCGAGCAAGAATGAAACGTATCCCTCAAGTCTCTTTCACACGAGCTGTTTGGCCAGCCATCGTGCTTATCGTCCTGCTTGCAGCGCCCATGCTGAACTCGGCGGCCATGCCTGGAGCGTCCGCCCAGGCTGAATCCGAAGTGACCGGCTCCGGCGTCATTCAACCGCAGACCGACGTGGTGATCAGTGCCGAGATCGGGGGACGCGTGACTGCTCTGGAAGCCGACGAGGGGGACCAAGTTGAAGCCGAGGAAGTGCTGGTCCGCCTGGACGACGATATGGCCCTGGCTCAGCTCGACCAGGCGCAGGCGGCCGTTGCAGCAGCGAAGGCGAACCTCGCCAGTGTCGAAGCTGAAGCTCAGCCGGCCGAGGTCGAAGCCGCCCGAGCTGACGTCGAGATCGCACGCGCTCAGGTAGGCGCAGCGCAGGCGGCCGTGGGCGCGGCCGAGGCCAATCTACAAGCAGCGCAGGCCCGCCATCGAGCGGCTCAAGCCAAGTTCGATCAGTTGGTGGCCGGCCCCACCCAGATCGAGCTCTCTCTGGTCCAGCAGCAGATCGCACTGGCCGAAGCCCAGTTGTGGCAGGCGCGCGCCCAGCGGGATGCGACGCTGGCCGGCGTGGATATGCCGCTCTCGATCCCCCTCACCCTGGGCGACGTCGAGATGGATCCCATTGTGATTGCCAATCCCATCGGCCCCAAGCAGCTTGACGTGGAAGCGGCCAAGGCGACGGTGTCGGAGGCTGAAGCCAGCGCCGAGGCGGCCGGTATCCAGTACGCGCGCTTGAAGGCCGGCCCCCGCGCCGAGGACGCCGCCGCCGCCCACGCGCAGGTGACCCAGGCGCAAGCAGACGTTGAGATCGCCCAGGCGGCCCTGGAACAAGCCAGGCGAGCGGTCCTTGGCGCGGAAGGGCAGTTGAGGCAAGCCCAAGCTCAGTTGGATCTGCTGCGCGCCGGCCCGCGGCAAGAGCAAGTCGCCGTGGCGCAAGCCCAGGTGGAACAGGCCGAGGCAGGAGTTGCCATCCTCGAAGCCCAGCGGGATAAGCTCTCCTTGGCGACACCTATCGACGGTCTGGTGACCGAGCGCCTGGTGCAGGAGGGCGAAGTGGTCGTGGCCGGCGCTCAGCTCTTTACAATTTCACGCCTGGATCCCGTAGTATTGACGGTTTATGTTCCGCAGAGCCAGATTGGGCACGTGGGCATTGGCCAGTCCGCCGACGTGTCTGTAGATGCATATCGCGGCGAGGTCTTCCAAGGCGAAGTCGTTCACGTTTCGTCGCGCGCCGAGTTTACACCGCGAGACGTTCACACCGAAGAAGACCGAGCAGTCGTTGTCGTTGGGGTCCGCATTAGAATTCCCAATGCCCGAGGTGAGTTGAAGCCCGGCATGTCGGCGACTGCTACGCTGCGCTGATCCGGTGTGGCACCTGCCCCAGCAATTCCCGCTATGGCTGAAAATGGGGGTAAATAGGGGGTTTCGCATTTTGGTTTTCGTAAACATTGGGCTTACAATTAGGCCGCAAGGGACTCGACATTGGTGAGAATAGCCAGCTTTCTGCGTTTCCCGGAGGAATTGTAGCATGAAGATACGGAAACACCTATCGGCAAGCGGTTTGTTTCGATTAGTTCGGTCTGAGTTTGAGAAA
>JAANWY010000033.1 GCA_018263655.1 Anaerolineales bacterium
CCGACACGCCCACTCCTGCGCCAGCGCCGACCGACACGCCCACTCCTGCGCCAGCGCCGACCGACACGCCCACTCCTGCGCCGGCACTGACCGACACGCCCACGCCGGCCCCCGGGGCGACAGACACGCCGACACCTGCGCCGGCACCGACCGACACACCGACGCCTGCTATTCTGGACATCAACCATAAGATCGGTGCGCCTGGCAGCTTTTTCGCCGTGACGGGCAGAAATTTCCCACCCAATGACGTGGCCACCATCCATGTCAACGGCGTCCAACTGGGCACAGTACCCACGGGGTCTGCCGGTGGCTTCGTCGTTCTGCTCAATACGGAGGTCGCCGATCCAGGACGCTATTCCGTTACTGCCACAGTAAACCCCGAAGGGTACACCATTTTCTTGCTGGATTCTGACGCGCCCACGTGGCCATCGGAAGGAGGCGGACCACTCGTTCAGGTGCCTCCCGGTATCGCTCTAGCGGATATCATTTACCTGCCCCTCATCCGCAGGTAGCGCTGACAATGCAGGTGCCAGGCACTTCTTATATTGAGCGCAAATCAAATGAGTGAATTTGAAACCTTTTCAAATGGGACGCAGATTTGCGCAGATCAACGCAGATGCAGAAAAAACAGTGTCAACCTGCGTTCATCTGCGTCCCATCAAAATCACTGTTTTGAAGTGCGTGGACTTAGTCCCGCAACACCGCCGGCAGGTAGACGTGGTAGTCCATCTCTGGCGTGGACGTCGGCGCGACCGTCGCGGTCGGCGTGGGGCCGGCCGGCAGCGTCCTGGTCGCCGTGGGTGTCGGCGTGGACGTTGGCGGGCTCGTCGTCGATGTCGAAGTCGGTGTAGCGCTGGCCGGCGGCGTCTCTGTTGGCGCGGGCGCCGGCGCCTCCCCGCCCCAGTTCGGGTTGGTGCTCTTGCCATCGTCCGTCAGTTGCCACATCTCCAGCGGGTTGCTGCGGTCCATGATCCACAAATCCCGCCGATCTGGTGACACGTTGGTCTGCCAGTCGAAGACGATGTAGTCGCCGTCAGGTGATAGACTGGGGTTGAAGACGATCTCATTCTGGAAATCGGCCAGCATCGTGTCCTGACCGGTCGCTATGTCATACTGGTGGATTTCGTTGTCGAGCGTGTAAATAAACCCCGATCCATCGGGCAGCCAGGCCGGCGTTACCCACACTGCGCCGCCATCGTTCACCAGCCAAGTGCCGGCGCCACCGCCGGCCGTAGTCAAATAGATGCCGCTGTCGCCGCCCACAATCCAGTTGCGGTAGAGAATCTGGTCGTCCACCGGTGACCAGGCCAGCTTGTTAGCCGTCAGTGGCGCACTGAACAACTCGGTGCCGAAGGCTTCACCCGTCGCCTGGAATCGCATGGGCGCGATGACGTCAACGCCCACCTCAGAGCCATCCCGTTTCCACGAAATGCCCTTGCTATCATAATCGCCGCAGTTACCCTGGAAGGTAAGAGTGCCAACGTCCACCTCCTGGCCGGCGATTACGTCGGACACGGGGATGACGGCGTATTCTTTGCCATTGGCGCAGTCGCTGGGTGTATCCGACCAGTTGAAGACTATGTACTGGCTGACCCCTGGCCCCAGATCGGCTACGTTCTCCACCCGGAAGCTCACTTCTGACCCATAGCCGCCGATCTCCACCGAGGCCGCACCCTGCGCCCCCTGAATGTAGACATAAAAGGGAAGAACGGTTCCATAGTCATTGTAGATCCTGCCGGTCACCGTGCCCGTCTGGTAGCCGCCGGCATCCAGTGCGGCTTTGGAGGGTGGGTTGGTGATGCGGCGCAGGTCGCTGCCGTCCGGCCGGATACCGTAGACGTCAGAGTGGAAGGCCGAGTACAGAAACTCGTGGTTGCTGCTGAAGGCCAGCTCGCTGGCGTCCGGCTTCCAGGCCACGTCGTAGATTGCGTTGGTATCGGGAACGGAACTGGGATGGGTCCAGAGGGTTTGTTGATTGCGCCCGTCCGGGTCAATGCGGTTGACGGTCATGGCATTGCCGGCGTCGTCCAGCCCGATGTAGGCAATGCTGCCGCTCCACGCCGGGCGGGTCATGCTGCCACTCACTCGGAAGGACACGTTATCCACGTAAGCTTTGAACGCATTGGCCGGGTTCTGAACCAAGGCCAGGGCTAGGTAGACGTGTTCTCCGGCCGCGTGAGCCGCCTGAATCTGGGCCACGTCGTCGCCGCTGAGAGCCACGTCAAGCCGCTGCCAGCCCGTGTCGTAACTGACGACGGTTGTCTCCAGGACGGTAACAAGCGTGCTGGTGGGTGTAGACAGAAAGGCGTAGAACTGCGCTGCCCCCCCGTACGTGGGGAGCATGCGGTAGTCGAAGGTGAGCGTGGCGGCCGTCGTCTGTGTGGGCAGGAAGAGCTCCTGGTAGATGCTCGCTTGAGTTTCCGCGATGGCTTCCATGGACATGGCCGGCCCGCCATCCTGGCCTGCGGTGGCGTCAACGCCGCTGCCGGTCCCGGCTACGACCCAGGCGGCCGGCTTGTTGTACCAGTCATATTGGTCAAAACCGCCGTTACGAACCAGTTCCTTGTCAGTTACGGGCTGGTTGTCCATCGGCGCCATCTCCTGTGCCAACGCCTGTGGGCCGGCTGTGTTCGCCAGTGACCCAAGCGCCAGCAAGCTAGCCGCGATTGTTATCAAGAGGACGAAGGGAAGAGAACGCGGTGTTTTCACCATCGCTGTGTGCTCCTTGTTGTCTTGGATCCCGTGTTGCGCAGGACCAACGGGAGGTACACGGGCCGCTCAGCCGGCTGGTCGCTGAAGATAACGTGGTGTGTGTCGAGGGTAATACCCAAGGTGTCCCCGTTAAAGACGTACACGTCCCAGAAGTACTGTTTGCCAAGCTCAAAACCGCCCGGTTGGCTCGACAGGCGATAGCTGCCAACACCGGTGCCCTCGGACGCAACCCAGTCGGGCGTGTAGCCGGCATCTGGAATGTAGTCGGCGCCGAAGAGGTGCAGGAAGTACAAGTCGTTTGCGACATTGCGGGCGTCCCAGCGGAAAAGGACGGGGAAGGGGCTGCCGAGTCGCTCTTCATCCGGCTCGCCCAGCGGCAGATTCGCGATCTCCAGATCCCCACCGTGGACAGTCATACCAGCTTGGTAGCCCTCGATTGGATGGCCGATGATCACCTCCAGATACTGTGGGTCGGCGTCGACGTTAGCGAATCCGGTGAAGTACAGGTAGCCGGCCGGCAGCGCCGGGGCGCCGGTGAATTGGTACCGACCATCGACATCCGTCATCATGGCGTCCACCACCGCCACGTCGCTGCCGTCGTAGCTGAACAAACCAACCAGGATGTCGGGGGCCGGCGTGGCCAGCACCGTCACCTGGCCGTAGATGCCCGAGGCGCCGGGGGGTGGCGTGGCCGTTGGCCTCGGCGTCAGCGTGGCGGTTGGCGTAGCCATACTGCCGGCGCCAACTGTCACGACGCCCGATTCCAGGCTGATCGGAATCAGCAGCGCCTGACTGTCGGACAGGTTCGTGGCCGGCGTGAAAACCAGGCTGCTGGAGCCGTCGGCGATCCCTCGCAGGGTCAGGTGGACCAGAGTACCATTCCCGCTCACGCCAGTCGCCGCACCTTGGAGCGACACGGCGTAGTCAACTCGACCGGCTGCGTTATCCACGGTGTTCTGGTACTCCTGTGTGGCGTGGCCGGCGAAGAGGGCGCCGAGTTGGAGATCACCCTCAACCTGTAGCCGGGAGGGATCAAATGTGAAGTGAATCTCGAAACCGTACAGGTCGGCGGCGCCTTCCACGCGGACGTCGATGCCGGCTGAGCCGCCGCTCGGGATGAACACGGGCGACGGATCAAAGTGCAGAGTGGCGGTAGTGGCGGCTCGTGTGGCGGCGCCCCGACCCGCAGCACGTAAATTCAGTGCGGCACGGGCAAGGGCCTCCAATCTAGCAGTTTCTCGGTTGGCAGCGCCAGTAGGCCAGGGGATGGGGGCCGCTGCACCGAAGTTGCGTGAAACGAGTACCGCGTCCTGGATGCCGACCTGCCCGTCGCCATTGATGTCGGAGCGGGCGTCGGCCGGCGGCGCGTTCTGGCCGAACTCGTGCGAGACAAGCACGGCATCCTGCACGTTGACGAGGTCATCTTGGTTGGCATCGCCGCCAGCCAGTGTGACGGCCGGCAGGGTGACGTCGCCGTCGCTTACAGAAACATTCTCGCGGCGAGCGAACAGGTAGCCCGGCATGCGGGCTTCAACATCCACCTGGCCAGACACGCCGGACAGCGCGAAGTCGCCGGCGGAATTCGCGTTGGTGGAGACACCATCGACACTCACTGCGACTCCGCTGAAGTCCGTGCGACCCTGAAGCTGGACGCGGCCGAGAACCCGCCCGCCACCGCCGGAGACCGTCAGGTTGCCGCTCTGCAAGGCCGCCGGGATGAGTTCGGCTAAGCTGTCGGATAGCGACGTGGTCGGGCCGAGGGTCAGCGGGCTGCTGCCCTGGGTCGTGCCACGGAAAGTCAGGCCCACCAAGGAGCCGCTGCGAGTCACACCGCCGGCTGCCCCTTGCAGGGCAACGGCGTAGTCCACTGTGCCGGCCGTGTTGTCCACGGCCGTCTGGAAAGTCTGCACGGTTTTGCCGGCGAAGATGTCGCCAGGTTGCGGCGTGCCCTCCACCTGAACTTTCGCCGGGTCGAAGGACAGATGGATCTCGTAGCCGTAAAGATCCGTCACCGTATCCACTCGAACTGCCACCTGGGTCGTGCTGCCCGCACCGACCGATGCGTTGGGCGGCGAAACGTAAACGCGAGCGGCGCCTGGGGGCGTCGTCGAGGTCGGTGAGGGAGAAGGCGTTACGCCGAGTGTGGCGGTGGGTGAGGGGGTAGGCGTTGCGCTGAGAGTCGAGGTGGGCGAGGGGGTACGCGTTGCGCTGGGGGTGGGTGGGGTCTGAGCGCTGCATACCGTCAGGCTGACGTCATCCACGTAGAAGCTGGTCGTCATCGACTCATCGGTATGGGCGTAAAAGGCCACCTGAATGGTTTGGCCGGCGTACGCACCGAGGTCGAAGCTGGACGACACCCAGCTATTCGACTGGCTGCGATCGTTTATCCTGTCGAGGATTTCGAGGAGTTCTCCGTTGGCATGCCTGATCTGCACTTCGAAGAAGTCGTAGGGGCCGCTAGTCTCCTGAGTTTCCATGTACCACCAATAGGTCAGCGTGGTCGAGGCCGCACTGCTGGGCGTGGAGATCGTCTGATACAGCTCATCTTCGGCATCGTGGTAGCCGCCAAACCAGGCCGCGTAGTCGCCAGTGCGCGGGTCGATGGGCATGGTGTCCCGGTGAAAGATCAGGGTTCCACCAACGGAGCTGCCACCCACCCACGGGGCCGCGCTCCCGGTTTCAAAGCTACCGTTTTCGATGTACTCGTCACACACAGGCTCCAGTGTCTGTGTAACGGTGGGCGTTGGTGATGGCCTCTCGCTAGTAGACGTGGGTGTCGGTGATGGTCGTTCGACGGTGGACGTTGGCGTCGCGGTGGGCGTTGGGGATGGTCCCTCAGTTGTGGACGTGGCTGTCGGGGTGGGCGTGGGGGTGCGCGTCGGGCCGGTCGCTTTCAGGTTGACCTGCCAGATGCCCCGGCCGAAGGTGCCGGCGACCAGCCGGCGAGTGTTGGCGTTGAAGGCCAAGTCGTACACCACGACGTTGGGCAGGCCGGCGCTGTAGCGGGACCAGTTTGCGCCGCCGTCGGTACTGCGATACACGCCCAGGTCGGTGGCGGCGTACAGGTTGTCGGGGTTAGCCGGGTCCAGCGTCAAAGCGTTGACGGGCAGGTTGGGCAGGCCGGCGCTCGCGTTGGTCCACGAACTGCCGCCGTCGATGGTCTTGAAGACGTGGCCGGGTGCGCCGGGCGTCGTCTCGTCAAAGCCGGACAGGGCGGCCCAGGCAGTGCTCGGGTTACTGGGGTGGACAACGATGCGTGACACGAAGCGATTCGGAATGCTGCTCGCGGCGCTCTGGAAGGTCGATCCGTCGGTGGTGACGGCGATGTTGCCATCCGACGCGCCGGCGTAGATGGTACGCGGGTTGGATGGGGCAATAGCGATGGTGGAGATGGCGCCCCGGCCGTTGGACAGATCGTCGGTGATCGCCGTCCATTGCTCCCCACGGTTAGTAGACTTGTACAGGCGGTGAGTGCCGTAGTACAGGATGGCGGAGTTGGAGGGGTCGAGGGCGATGGGGGCATAGAACAAAACACGGTCGTTCAGGTCAAAGCCGTGGTCCTCGACGATTTGATTCTGGCTCTTGAAAGTGCCGAGAAACTTGAAGGTGTCCAGTCCACCACCTGTGTCGGATCGGGTCGGGCCGATCTGCTGACCGCTCAGATTGTAGTACTGGGCGTACATCGTATTGGGATGGGCCGGATCGATGGCGGTGAAGCCGCCGTCGCCATCCTGCACGTGATCCCACACCGCTTGCCCCTTGAACAGATTGGTGCCGTTGTCCTGGGTGCCGCCGAGGATGATGTTGGGATCGGTGGGATGGAGGGCGATGCCGATGAACTGCGTCAGCTCCAACCCCGTGTTCATGCTGGTCCATGAATTGCCCCCATCGGTAGACTTGAATACGCCTCCGTCGTTGCCCGAGTAGACGATGTTCGGGTGGGTGGGATCAACCAGCAGAGCATGCTGGTCGGCGTGGATAGAGGAGGTGGGATTGCACGAGATCTGGCTCCAGTTCTGCCCGCCATCTGTCGATTTGAAGAGATGTATCCCGCCGGCGTAGAGCACATCTGCGTTAGTGGGGTCGGCCACGACAACGCTGTCGTAGGAACACTGCTCGCCACAGTAGCCGCCGGCGTTCAGGGCAGCCCAATTCTGGCCGCCATCTTCCGACATGAACACGCCGCTCCCCACCTGACCCTGTTCGTCGATGATGGGGCCCCAGCCGGAGAAAATCCGATTCGGCCTGGCGGGAGAGATGGACAGCACCACGCGTGGTGGCATGTAGCCAACCGGGTTTGACCACTGGGCTACACTGGTCCAGCTCGTGCCCCCAGCGGTGGACTTGAAGATGTGGGTCGTTGGGACATTGTCGACCCAGAAGCCCAGTGCGACGTACACAGTGCTGGGCGAGCCAGGGACCAGGATCACATCATATCCAAAGGCCGCGTTCGGCAGGCCGTTGTTACCGTTCGTGAGCTGGGTCCAGCTTGCGCCGCCGTTGGTGGTCCTGTACAGTCCCGTGGCAGCCCCGCGTGCGATATCCGAGCTGCGATAGTTGCCGCCGGGCATCGTTACGGCGTAAAGCGCGTTCGGGTTAGTTGGATCGATGGCCAGGCGCATGATGCCTCGGTTGTCAAAGACCTCTTCGCCAAGCAGCGTCCAGCTTGCGCCGCCGTTGGTCGATTTGAGGACGCCGGCCCCCCAGTAGTTGTTGAGTTTGCCCTCCCCGGTACCGGCGTAGATCACGTTAGGGTTAGTGGGATCAATAACCAGCGCTCCGATGGAGAGGGATGCCTCATCCCGCATCAGCGCCGTCCAACCCTGACCGCCGTTGGTCGAGCGCCAGACACCGCCGTTGGCGCTGCCCAGGTACACGGTGTTGGGGTCATTGGGAGCGAGGGCCAGAGCGGTGACGCGCCCGGAGACGTTCATCCGGTTGCTCTGGCAGTAGGCTGGCTGGCCGTTGCGGATGGGGGCTGGCCCCAGCGGCACCCATGTCTCAGTCACCGATTGTAGGGCGCGCGACGCTGCGTGGCGTTGGACTTCCACGTAGGCGCGCTGGAGCGCGCCGGCCGGAATCTCTGTCCCCGGGTAGGCGCGCTGCTGGACAAACCAGCCGGCACGCTTGAGGGCGCCGCCTTCCCCAGACTCTTTGCCGTCCGCCTTAGTCGCCTCCAGTTCGTTCTCGCCTTCGTGGAGAGCGAGAGCGGCTGGGCAGTTTTGACAGGCGAGGGGCGCGACGCGCTCGGGCAGGGTGCGGGGCGCGTCCGGCGGGCGTGGGGACCACCGGAACGGTGTGCCGGCAACAGGATGTGGTGCATGTGAAGTTCTGGCGATGGTCAGCAGGACGAAGAGCACGGATGCCAAAACAAACCAGCGAGCTAACCGAGGGAACATAATCATCTCCTTCTTGTCAGTCCGGTGCCGCCTGTGTGTGGCAGAACCTCGCACATTGGTATTACGCATTAGGGAAAAAGCCGCACTACGCTCCTGCTGGATCGCCAGATCCAGGCTGCAGGGCGACGGATTTGACAATCCGTCGCAAGCGTAAGTGTCACTTTTTCCTCAATGCGGTATTACGTTGTCGGGCCAAGGCAACGGTGGAGACTCAGTGGGACCGAGACAACTCTATTATACCAAAGAACCGCGCTCCTGTCCATAGATCGGCATGATGTAGTTTGGGTCTCTAGGATTTCGCGTGGTTCTCTCGCTCAAAGGGAACGACGCCCGTCAGCACGACGGACGTCCCCGTGTTTGGCAATCGTCTTTCGTGTCGGAGTCCCGAGCTTGCTCGGGGGCGGGCGCTACGGGGCGAAGCAAGCTTCGCTACTCCGATGTTCCATTTAAGCGTTGTCCCCCAGTCTGGGGCCGTAGACTGTCGCCCACAGCGAGTGCCACGCGAAATCCCAAAGAACCTGTAGTTTCCGAGCTGCTCGATGATGAATTCTGGCTCCGAGATGATGGCCTTGACGATGTCGCCAGGTGGGATTTATCCTTGTTGTCAAACCTGTGGTATACTATTCGCCGTATTCGATGACGTTGCACATGGAAGGAATTCATGCCAGATACGACTTGCCCGAGACTGCGGCCAGTTGACATACAGAGCGTCAACCACAACGGTCAGCCGGCCGTCGTGCTCCGCGACCCCCTCCAACTAACCGAACACGTTGTCGTCGTACCGCAATTCCTCGCTCCGCTCCTGATGCTGTGCGATGGCACGCGCGATTTGAACAGTCTCCGTGCCGGCTTAGCTGTCAGAACCGGCATTAGTCTGTCCCAGGCGCGGATGGCGGGCCTGATCGATCAACTAGACCAGGCGCTGTTGCTGGACAACGGGCGGTACGAGGAAGCCAGGGCGGCTGCGCTCGAGGAGTATCGATCAGCGCCCTATCGACCGCCGGTGCTGGCCGGCCCGAGCTACCCGGCTGACCCGGAAGCCCTGCGCCAGTACTTCCAGGGTTTTATTGACGATCTTCCCGCCGACGGCCGGCCGGCCCAGCGGGGACGCGGTCTGGTGAGCCCCCACATCGACTATCAGCGTGCTGGCTCCGTCTATGCCCATGTCTGGTCCCAGGCCGCCGAGATTGCGCGCGAGGCCGATCTGGCCGTGATTTTTGGCACGGACCATAACGGAGCCGTCGGACAGATCACGCTGTCCCACCAAAGCTACGCAACACCCTTCGGTGTGCTCCCCACGGCTACCGATATCGTTGATGCGCTGGTCGAGGTGATCGGTGAGGAAGAGATGCTCGAGGAAGAGCTCAACCACCGGAGGGAACATTCCATCGAGCTGGCCGCCGTCTGGCTGCACTACGTCCGTGGTGGACGGCCGGTCGAAGTGATGCCGGTGCTGTGCGGATCATTCGTCCACTTCGTCATGGGATTAGGTACGCCGGCCGAGGACCCAGTATTCGAGACAGCGATCGAGACCTTGCAGCAGGCTACGAGGGGGCGCAGCGTCATCGCGATTGCAGCCGGCGACCTGGCCCACGTGGGGCCGGCCTTCGGCGATCCCCAGCCGCTGGACTGGGCCGACCGGGCCCGAATCCAGGCGGCTGACGATCAGCTCATCGACGCTGTGTGCGCGGGAGATGCCGAGGCATTCTTCCAGCTCATTCAGGCTGAGGGGGACCGCCGGCGCATTTGCGGATTGCCGCCCATCTACCTGGCGCTGCGCTACCTGAACAGCACTCGGGGCACGCGCGCCGGCTACGACCGCTGTCCGGCCGATCCCCAGAACGGTTCACTGGTCTCGGTGTGTGGTGTCGTGTGGGAGTGAAGAATCGGAAATAATGAAATCAATCGCTGAGAGCCGCGTTGCCGTAATCATCGGGGCCGCCGGCGTAGTGCTGCTAATCATCGCCCTGGTCCTCGCCCTATCGACAATCTTCGACACGCCGTCGGGGCGCTCCGTGCCAGGCCCCGAGGCTGATCTCGCAACCGAAACTGCCGCTGGGGGACGCAGTGGTGGAGTCAACCGGGGGGCGCCCCCGGCGACGACACAGCCGGCGGCCTCGGGCGCAACAACCCCCGCAGCGCCGGCGCCCGAGCCGGCCATGACTGAAGTGTACGGCGCCATCGCAGGTCACGTTTCACTGGAGGGGCGGGGGAACGCAATGGGCATTACGCTGCTGGTAAATGGGGTTCCACAGGACGTCACAGATGTCGCCGGCGCCTTCCGCATGACGATGCCGGCCGGACGTTACAGCGTGCGCGCCCGCTATCCTGGACACATCGCCGTCGAGGCGCCCGATGTGGAAGTGCGCAACGGCGAAGTCGCGTCTCTTCCGCCAGCGACGCTGGCGGCCGGCGACACCGACGAGGACGAGGACATTGACCTGTTCGACTTGGTGCGCTGTATCGTCGACCTACGTGGCGGCGCGTTGCCGGCCGGCTACCACGCCGACGCGAACGGCGATGGCGTCGCCGACGTCCGCGACTTCATCCTGGCGCAGCGGAACTACGGGACCGCCGGGCCGGCTCCGTGGCCAGACTGAGGAGAAGATTCTGAGGGCACAACTCTTAGGGGTTCGGCCTTGCCTCTACTTGACAGGCGACTTAGTAGGTAAACACCAGGGAGAGAGGAGTGGCGGAACAATGTCGAACCGAGGGGAAAACCAGGAAATCCGAAAGCTCAAAGTGAACCTGATCCAGTTGGAGTCCGCCTTTCAGGACGCCTCTTGGGAGAGGGGCTACTATCTGGATCTGCAAACCGGCAAGGTGGCCACGATCACAGACGAGGTACGCCGGGAGCTAGAGTGGATCTACGAGGAGGAGTACGATCCAGAAACTGAAGAGCCAATCGATCTCGCCGCCATCCTTCAGCAGCGCGATCTCCCAGCGTGGAGGCGCGAGGCACTGCTGGAGGCCGACCGGGTCGAGGCAGAGTACAATACACGCTACATCAGCATACGCCAACCCCATTCCCACGAGGGCTATCGGGACATGGAGCGCTTCATCTCCACCGTCGAGAACGACCATCTGCGGGAGCGACTGTGGCGGGCGATCAGTGGACGGGGCGCCTTTCGCTATTTCAAGGACGTGCTATACGATCATCCCAATGAGAGAGCGCGCTGGTTCGAGTTCAAGGATACCCGAGTGCAGCGACGAATCACGCGCTGGCTGGAGTCCGAAGGCATCGAGCCTGTCTTTGAGACGCCGCCGGCACCAGAGCCCAGTCCCCCATCTCCGCCTGCCCGTGCCCGGCTCATCGACGAAGTGTTGCTCTTCGTGCGCTCGGTTCTGCGTGCACACCGTGGTGGACCTCTGCCCGGCGTGACGCGCATCGCCCTCATCGGCTCGCTGACCACCGACGAGCCGGACCCAACGGACGCCGACTTGCTGGTGACGGTGACGGATGACGCCGACCTCGCCCCTCTGGCTACGCTGGCCCGTAAGCTGCAGGGCCACGCCCAGAGCTTCCGTCGAGGCGGCGACGTTTTCTTGGCCGATCCCGCCGGCAACTACTTAGGGCGCACCTGTCCCTGGAAGAAGTGCGGCCCGGGCATTCGCATGCGGTGCGATGCCCTACACTGTGGCCGGCGGCCCTATCTCCACGACGACTTTGAAGCAGTCCAGCTTGACGACAACCTCATCGCCGCCCCGGCCATCGAGCTGTGGCCGGAGATCGTGGCCCGGGCCCCGATACCCGAGGACGTGGAGCAGGGGCTGATCGTGCCGCTGAAAAACCACGGATGGGCAGAATCACGCGGATAATGGCAGTCAGGCAGGAAGCCCACAGGGAACCGAGGAATCATCAAAAACACTACACCGAATGTGGCCGCCATTCGACGTGAACGCCCCGAGGTTATCTGACTGCCGATGCTGATACGTTTCGTCATCTACGGCCTCCTCGGCTGGTGCAGCGAGATCGTGTGGACCGCCTCGCGGGAGAAGGTCGCCGGCCGGCAGCGCGGCTGGAAGCTGCGCGGCACCAGTTACCTCTGGATGTTCCCTATCTACGGCCTCATCGCCCCCCTCTACGAACCCATCCATAACGCTGTCCGCGCCTGGTCGTGGGAGGCGCGTGGCCTGGTCTACATGCTTGGCTTCTTCGGCATAGAGTACGTCACGGGCTGGCTGCTGCGCACACTCATCGGCGCCTGCCCGTGGGACTACACCAAACACAGCCGCTGGCACGTCCACGGCCTCATCCGTCTGGACTACGCGCCGGTCTGGTTTCTGGCCGGCTTGGTCCTGGAACCCATTCACGATTTTCTGGTGCGGCTCACGCCGGCCATTCAGCAGGCGCTTTAAGTCCAATACCCGTGAACGAATCCCGGTTACCCTCCCGCAGGTTACGGCGTAGCCTGTGTTGGAATGCCAAACTGCTTCGAGAAGTAGCATTTGCAGGCCAAAAGCCGTTCAAACCTGCGGGAGAGTGAGCGGCTCTACCGTTCATTCACGGGTATTGGCTTTAAGTCTTTCTCAGCGGTAACCGTTCAGGAGGTATCAGGACTAGCATCCTGAGTAGGTCGAAACGAAGTGGAGACCGTATCGAAGGGTGCGGGTTTGCGACGGTTCTTCGAACAAGCCGCATCCCCTTCGATGAACTCAGGACGTCGCTTCGATACGACCTCGGCTTCGCCTCGGTCTACTCAGGCGGCGTCCTGAGCGGCGTCCTGAGCCTGTCGAAGGGCCTGTCGAAGGGCCTGTCGAAGGGAT
>JAANWY010000330.1 GCA_018263655.1 Anaerolineales bacterium
CCCGGCGCGTTGAACTGCAGCACACTCTGCACCCGCTGGATGGCGACGGCCGAGAGACCGAACCAGCTCTGACCAGCTTGTGCATTGTCAGGAATCTGGTTCGTGTACACCCCGCTGATCACCACCGACCCCACGAAGCCCGGGTTCAGGATGCCCCACGAGTTGAAGTTGATGTACTCGACGTTGTTCTGGGACAGCTTCTCGCATATCACATCGAGGAGCCCGTTGGCGTCGTAGATGTAGATGGCGAAGTCCGTGAAGCCCGGGAACGGATTGATGTTCTGGATGGCGATCTCGGTCGACAGGCCGCGCCCCTGCTTCAGCACCGACGGGACGCCGATCAGGCCGGCGTTGCCCGGACCCAACTGCCAGTCGAAGGTCTGCGACTCGGCGAAGAGGTTGTACGAGATGGCCTCCTGAATCTGAGAGCTCGTCGGGTCCGTGAATTTCTTCAGGTGGGCCACACCCGCAATGGGCACATAGCGCTCGTACCCCGACGCGTTCCGGAAGGTCGTCAGGGACTCGACGCGCACGGCCCCCACGTACTGTCCAGGCAAGCCGTTGATGACCGGCAGGAAGAACGTCTGCGTGCCGCGCGGACAGACGTAGTCGACCAGGGTGGTGATGATGTTGCCGCTCTCGTCGTAGAAGTACACCTTGACTGAGCCGTAGCGCGTGCCGCTCAGGTTCTGCACCGTGATGGAGGTCTCCCAGCCCTGGAACTCGCGGTAGATCAGCGGGCCGAACAGCACCTCGCTGCCGGTATCGAAGATCGCGTTCCGCGCCGCCACGCCTTTGTCCGTCATGAGCACGTTCTGCCCGACGTGGTCGACGACGATACCGCTCGGCTGCGACGTGCGAACCCACACGCTGCCCACGAAGCTGGGTCCCACGGCGTCGGCGACGTTGTACGCCGCTGACTCGCCCGGGGCCAGGCACAGGATCTCCACAATCGTTGCTCGCAAGCACTCGTTCTGTTCCTGGAACCACAGTTCCACACCCGTGCTGCTCAGGCCGGAGTTTTGGATGTAGAGCCACGATGTGAGACCGCCGGCGTTGGCGTACACGATGGGCACGTGATAGGCAAACCCGCCGAACACGGGGTCGAATTCGCCCACCTCGGCGCCGGAGAGGCCGGCGTACGCGCCAGCGACGCTCAGGTCCGGCGAAGGCGTGCCCTGTCCCACGCGCACGACGTCGACAGCTACCGGCTGGCCGTCCTCGGTGGGCAATCCGAAGAAGTCGTTGCCCTCGCGGAAGGCCAGGTCGAAGCGCCGCCACTCGTCGTCGTTGTACGTCACCGTGCTGAACAGCCGCTCACAGAACTCGTCAGCGACGCTGACCATGTCCCCTTCGTCGTTCTCGACTTGGACTTGCGGGAAGGTGTAGAGGATGGCGGACCTGGCGCCGGCCGGCACCTGGGCATCGCTGAACATCCAGGTCGCGCCTGGCTTGATGATGCCCGAGCACTCGATCTTGAACGGGCCAACCGCCTGGGGTCCGCAGGGGCCGGCTTCGCCCCAGACCACCAGGATTGCGCGTGTGAAGTCGCTTCCCACATTCTGGACTTGAACCACCGTCTGGCTGGTCGCTTCGGCGCCGACGGATGAGAGAATGGGGAGTTGAACTCGTGTTCCAACGGGTGGCGCCGGCCACGGTGGCTGGGCCTGGACTGTCTGCGCGTTGCTCCAGGCGCCGGCCAGCAGTGCCAGCGCGATTGCCAATCCTACGATGGCGCGCACACCCCAATGAGCGAAGGGGCGCACTGTCTGTGTGTTAATTCTGATTGTTAGCATTCCTATATCCCTCCTTGGAGACTGGGTACTGGAAAATGGAGATGGGAGAGTGGAGGGTGGAAACTAGAGAGCAGGTAATGGAAAGCGCCGGCTGGACGATGTGCTCCAACCCGCTTCCATTCTTCGTTGTCCCCGTTCCGATTTCCATTTTCCAACTTTGCACTTTCTCGTTGGCCGGCTACTTCAACGGTTGCCAGCGTCGAACCGTATCTGTTTCTTGCAGCGTATCTTCGATGAAGTCCATGGGTCGTTCAAGCGATTGAAAATAGGCCTTGTGTCCACTTTGTACGTGCTGGATGCTGCCGCGCCAAGCCGGCGGATCGCCCGGCTCACGCCAGATCCGCACCATGAAAGAGGCGTAGGGTTGCGCACTTTCGGGCATCGGAGCTCTCCTCGTACGCGTTGCAGCAACTTGAAGTGTCATGTCTACGGTTACCCCTCTGTGATTGTGATCAATGTGAAACGTAAAACGTAAAGCGTAAAACGTGAAACGTAAGGCGTAAGGTCTTGCTGGATGCTATTTACGCATTACGTTTTACGCCTTACGTTTTACGCATCTTGCCGGCTTGTCTCTGAAAATCAATTGTTGCCCTCGATCACGACGCTGCTCCTTTATTAGTTTTGTCTGAGTGATTGTTTTCTGCGATTGTTCCCTCCAGATTTCTGACTACAGTATAATCCTGAGCCGTCAGAGTTCTGCCATTTTGGCGTCAGAGCAGCGTCAAACTTGCGTCAAAGTAACATTTCTGTTCTGCAGCCCCCGAAGTCGTTTCAGAATGCGTAATTGGCATGCGCGTGCTTGACAAACATGTGTCAATGACTGTATAATGCACGCTACCGGGAACTCCGGTCCGTATTACTACAGGGGGCGAGAGGACTTGCCCGGGCGAACGCACGTGGGCAGGTCGTGCGCAGACGGGGAACGCCACGCGCTAGCCATCTTCAATCTCCCGCCCGCCCCTGACAATTTCACCGACGTGAATCAGAGGAAGTCTCAGCCAACAGGAAATCGACCATGCTGGAAGCGTTCCAACTGGTTGCTCTAACGCCGCCGGGGCTCGTCGACCCATCTATCGCCATCGCGGCCAGCCGGGCTGGTGAGCTGGGCGTGCTGAACCTAGAGCATGCCGAGGATGAGGCAGCCGCTCGCGATGCCGTCACCAAGATGGCCGGCTACGCCAAGCAGACGTGCGGCATCAAGCTTGATGGCCGGGCTGACGATTTTATCACCAGCGTGACCTCCGGCTTGCCGGAGCTGGTTGAGGTCGTAATCCTGACTTCTTCGTCCGTTGAACACCTGTGCGAGCAGGTTCAGATGCTCCATGCTCTGGATCTCAAGGTCGTGCTGGAGTGCACCTCTGCCGAGCACGCCCCATGGGGTGAGCAGGCCGGCGTCGACGGTCTGATCGCCAAGGGCCATGAAGCCGGCGGTTGGGTCGGTGAGGAAACCACGTTTGTCTTCCTGCAGCGGCTGTTGGCTAAAGTCGACCTGCCGATCTGGGCGCATGGGGGCATCGGGCTTCACACGGCGGCAGCTTGCTATGCTGCTGGGGCAGCCGGCGTGGTGCTGGACGCGCAACTGGCATTAACCCGCGAGTCACCGCTCCCCGAGGCTGTCAAAAACACCATCGCCCGCATGGACGGCAGCGAGACCGTCTGCCTGGGCAGCGAGTTAGGCGCGCCCTATCGAGTGTACGCCCGACCCGGGCTGCCGGCCGTTGAGGAACTGCAGGAGATAGCCCTCTCCCTCGCCCAGGACTCGCGCCCTCGCCCGGCGTTGGTTCGAGAATGGCGCCAGACGGTCGAAGCCCGGATAAGCTGGCGTACTGTTACCCCCTCACCCCTGCACCCTCTGGGCCAGGATGCGGCTTTCGCTGCCCCCCTAGCGCAGCAATTCCGCACCGTCGGCGGCGTGCTAACGGCGATCCGCCAGGCCATCAATGACCATGCGCGGACTGCGAAGAGCGTCCGGCCGCTGGATGAGCACAGCCCCCTGGCCCAATCCCACAGAACCCATTATCCTATCGTGCAGGGGCCAATGACTCGGGTTAGCGATCGGGGCGAATTCGCTCTGCGGGTGGCCAAAGGGGGAGCGCTGCCTTTCCTGGCGCTTGCCATGATGCGCGCGCCGGCAGTGGAAGCTTTGCTGGAAGAAACCCAACAGTTGATGGGAGACCGCCCCTGGGGGGTCGGCATTCTGGGCTTTGTCCCCCTGGGTCTGCGTCAGGAGCAGTTGGACGTCATCCGCGCTTACCGCCCGCCATTTGCGTTGATCGCCGGCGGCCGGCCCGATCAGGCGCAAGTATTGGAGAAAGATGGCATCCCCACCTACCTGCACGTGCCGTCGCCCGGACTGTTGCGCATGTTTCTCCAAGATGGTGCGCGGCGCTTTGTGCTCGAAGGTCGTGAGGCTGGTGGTCACGTTGGTCCACGGAGCAGCTTCGTACTGTGGAACAGCATGATCGATGTGCTGCTGGAGGAACTGCCGGCCCACGAGGCTGCGGACTGCCACATCCTGTTTGCCGGCGGCATTCACGATGCTACGTCGGCCTCTATGGTCGGCACGATGGCTGCTCCGCTGGAAGAGCGCGGCGTACGCGTCGGTGTGCTCCTCGGAACATCCTACCTGTTCACCGAAGAAGCTGTCGCCTCCGGTGCAATCCTGCCCGGTTTCCAAGAAGAAGCGGTGCACTGCGATCACACCGTGCTGGTGGAGACCGCACCTGGGCACGTCATCCGCTGCGCTGAGACGCCTTACGTGGGGTTTTTCGAGCAAGAGAAACAACGCTTGAAGAATGCGGGTAAGTCGGCCGAGGAGATCAAGGAGGCGCTGGAAGCCATGAACGTCGGCCGGCTGCGCATTGCATCCAAGGGCATCGACCGCCACCCGCGCTACGGCCAGGATCCGGACGCGCCCAAGTACGTCACCGTGGAGGAAGAAGAGCAGCATCATCAGGGGATGTACATGATCGGACAGCTCGCAGCCCTGCGTGACCAGGTGTGCACCATCGAGGAGCTGCACCACGATATTTCCGTTGCCAGCACAGCGCGGTTGACGGATCTCTCTGAGAAATCAGCCCCCATCCGTACCCCGGTTGCTCGACCGTTTGAGGAGCAGCCCTCCGACATTGCTATCGTGGGTATGGCCACGCTGTTGCCCAAGGCCCTCAATCTGCTAGCGTACTGGGAGAACATTCTCAATAAGATAGACGCCGTCACCGAGGTGCCGGCAGACCGGTGGGACTGGGAGCGATATTACGATCCTGACCGCAAGGCCAGAGACAAGGCCTACTCGAAGTGGGGGGGCTTCTTGGATGAGATTCCCTTTGACCCCACTCGCTATGGCATTCCACCCAATGCCCTGCGCTCGATTGAGCCTGTCCAGTTGCTGGCGTTAGAAGTAGTCCGCGCTGCACTGGAAGATGCCGGGTATCTGGATCGCCCTTTCCCCCGCGAGCGTACTTCAGTTATTCTGGGGGCTGGTGGAGGCATCGGCGACCTGGGACAGCGTTATTTCGTCCGGTCGAGTTTGCCATCGCTGCTCGAGGAGGCGCCGCCGGAGGTCTTGGATCAGCTCCCGGAGTGGACGGAGGACTCCTTCCCCGGGATTCTCCTCAACGTGATTGCCGGCCGGGTGGCCAATCGGTTCGATTTCGGTGGCGTGAACTACGTGGTGGATGCGGCGTGTGCCTCGTCCTTGGCTGCGCTGTATCAGGCCAGCCGGGAGTTGGAGTTGGGGACCAGCGATGGACGCGATAGGAGTCTGACAGCACCGCGTCCGCAAGGGCAGGCTCGAGCTCTGGAGCGAGCCTACGCGAAAGCCGGCATCTCGCCGGCTACGGTGGGGCTCATCGAAGCTCACGGGACCGGTACTGTGGTAGGCGACCAGGCCGAGGTAGAAACGCTCAAGCGGGTGTTCGGCGCTGCTGAGGCAGATCGGCAGAGTTGTGCCCTCGGGTCTGTCAAGTCCATGATCGGGCACACGAAGAACACGGCTGGCACGGCTGGACTGATCAAGGTAGCCTTAGCGCTGCACCACAAGGTACTGCCTCCGACACTGGGGGTTGAAAAGCCTAACACCGAGGCTGGTTTCGAGGAGAGTCCCTTTTACGTCAATACCGAGACGCGCCCATGGATCAACGGCGTGGCCGACCATCCTCGCCGGGCCGGCGTCAGCGCCTTTGGCTTTGGTGGAACCAACTTTCACGCCGTAGTCGAGGAATACACTGGCGACTTCCTGCCGTCCCAGGCGATAATCCAGCACTGGCCCAGTGAGCTCTTCCTCTGGTCAGCCTCGTCCCGACGAGAGTTGGTTCAAGCAGTGGGATCGCTGGAGCAGGCACTCGGACAGGGAGCCCAACCAGAACTGCCCGATCTCGCCTACACCCTGCTCAAAACGGCCTCCGACCGTGGTCGGATGACGGGGGGGCATCTGCACCTGGCCATCGTCGCCGACTCGCTCGAAGACTTGCGCCAGAAGCTGAGCCAGGTCCGTGAAGCCATGGACGTCCCGGGGCCGGTGGAACTTAGCGACCCGAGAGGGATTTACTTCACCGAAGAACCATTGGCCCGGGACGGCAAAGTGGCTCTTCTGTTCCCGGGTCAGGGTTCTCAGTATCTCAACATGCTGAGCGACCTGGCCGTGGTATTCTCTGAAATCCGGGAAGCCTTCGAACGAGCGGATCAGGCACTGGCCGGTCGGTTCGCCAAACCGCTGAGCGGGTATGTGTTCCCGCCCCCGGCCTTCAGCCAGGAGGAAGAGCAGGCACAGCGAGAAGCCTTAACGCAGACCAACGTTGCTCAGCCGGTGTTGGGTGCAGCCGATATGGCCGTGTTCCGGCTTCTCCAGAACTTCGGCGTTCAGCCTGATATGGTGGCTGGGCATAGCTACGGCGAGTACGTTGCACTATGTGCCGCTGGGGCGATGGACGAAGAAACGTTGTTCAGGCTCTCGGAAGCCCGGGGACGTTCCATCATCGAAGCTGCGAAGGAAGACCTCGGGACGATGGCTGCCGTGCGAGCGAATCCGGAGGATATCGTTCCCGTGCTGGAATCCATGGCGGAGGTGTGGATCGCCAACCTGAACGCGCCCGAGCAGACAATTATCTCCGGCACGCGTTCTGGCGTGGCCGAGGCCATAGACCGATTGCAGGCCAATGGGATCAGCGCGCGACCGATCGACGTGGCCTGTGCCTTTCACTCGCCCCTTGTGGCGCCGGCTCAGCAACGTCTGGCCGATGAGCTGTCTCGTGTCAGTTTTTCCGATTCGACGATCCAAGTTTTCTCCAACACGACCGCCGCCCCCTATCCCGCAGACGCCGAGGCGACTGCGGCCTTACTGGCGGAACATCTGGTGCGTCCCGTGCGGTTCGCCGATGAGATCGAGGCGATGTACACGGCCGGCGCCCGCCTATTCGTCGAGGTAGGCCCACGCAATGTTTTGACGGGTCTGGCCGGCCGTATTCTTGGCGAGCGGGCGCACGTCGCCATCAACGTCGATTTACCTCGACGACGTGGGTTAACCCAGCTACAACACGCATTAGGACAGTTGGCGGCCCACGGTGTGCCGGTGCAACTGGAGCGATTCTTCCAGGACCGGGCTGTGCGTCGTCTCGACCTGAATCGTCTAGTGGAAGAGACAGCCGAAGAACCACTGCCTCCAACAACTTGGTTTGTCAGCGGTGGACGGGCCAGGCCTATGGATGAGCCTGCCGGTCCGCCTCACCGCCCAGTGAAACTGACAGGGAGAGCGGGAGAGGGGGAGATAAGGAGAGGGGGAGACAGGGAGACAAGGGGACAAGGGGACAGGGAGCCCCTCTTCCCATCATCCCCGCACCCCCGCACTCCTGCCCAGGACGACGGGGATGGGGAGGTGATGTTGCGGTTCCAGCACTTGATGGATCGCTTTCTGGAGACGCAGCGCAACGTCATGCTGACCTATCTCGACAACGACGGACGGCCTCCCGTTGCGAGGGGCACGGAGACAAGGAGACAAGGGGACAAG
>JAANWY010000331.1 GCA_018263655.1 Anaerolineales bacterium
ACATGTAGGACGATTTGGTAAATCGTCGGGTCGAAATACTATTTCGACCTACATAACCCCGAAACATTGAGATGATACGAGGGTGACTGGGCGTCTATGCTACAAATCAGAGAGGGGATGCCGATATGGCGAATGGACAACCGGCGGGGATTCCGGCCGGCTATACTAGTCAGGAAGATCGTGCTTTGCGAATGCTGACTTACGGCTGTTATGTGGTGTCTGCGGCTGACGCGGAAGGGGCTCTGCATGCAGCTACGGTGGCATGGGTATCGCAAGTCTCGTTCGATCCGCCGTTGATCATGGTCGCAGCGCAGGCAGATGGCCGGCTGGCTGAGGCCATCGAGGCTAGCGAGCAGTTTGCGGTCAACGTTATGAGCGATGCACAAGTTGATTTGGCTGAGCGGTACGTACACCATGCAAGCTACAGCCCGCCGGACCCAGAGGATTTTGAGAGCGGCATAGATATGGGCGTACCCGTCCTCAAGCAGGCCCCGAGCTATGTAGAATGCCAGCTTGTCGGCAAGCTGACGGGCGGAGATCACACGGTTTATGTTGGACGCGTCGGCGGCGGCGATGTTCGGGATGATGAGGTGAAGCCATTGATGCTGGCCGACACGCCGTGGGTCTATGCCGGCCTCATGGGACGCGAATAAGTGAGGTAACCGTTCAGGTAGTGGGGCCCTTGCGAAGGTTTGCCAAGCGCATTCGAGTTGAGGTGCCCCTCACCAGTCGAAAATCGGCCTCTTGCCACGGCTATTCTAAACCTTCGCAAGGGTAGCTGAACGCTTACTAAGTGAGTTCAAGCATCGTTCCTGAAGGAGTTAAGATATGACAATAGAAGGCGTTATGGAACAGGTGCAGTCGCGGGAGATGTCCCTGGATGGGCTCGACTTGGATCAGGAAACGCTCCACGAAATGCTGTACACCATGCGAGTGATCAGGGATTTTGAGGATGCTGCTGCTGAATGGTACGCTCGGGGACAGATTGCAGGCTTCCTGCATCTGTACACGGGCGAGGAGGCAGTTGCTGTCGGGGCGATTTCGGCTCTCCGTCCTGACGACAAGCTGATGAGTCACTATCGGGATCATGGCCACGCAATAGCGAAAGGTTCTGATCCCCAATTGCTAATGGCGGAGCTTTTCGGCAAGAAGACGGGCATCGTTCAGGGCCGCGGTGGCTCGATGCATTTCTACGATACCGAAGCCGGCATGTTGGGGGGGTACGCCATCATCGGTCAACATTTGCCGTTGGCGGTGGGCTACGCCTTCGCCTCTCAGTATCGTGGCGAAGACTGGATCATGGTGTGTATTCTGGGAGATGGCGCCACGAACATCGGATATTTCCACGAAGCACTGAACTTCGCCGGCCTCTGGGACACGCCGGTGCTGTTCCTGGTCGAGAATAATCTGTACGGCATGGGGACGGCCGTCGATCGTGCATCGGCCATCACGGAAATTCATCGCAAGGCGGATGCATACGGGATGCCGAACAAGCGCATCGATGGCATGAACGTCATAGAAATGCACCGCGAAGTGCGCGACGCAGTGGCGCAGGTTCGGGCCGGCGAGGGTCCCCAATTGCTGGAGGCGCTCACCTTCCGCTATCGCGGACACTCTATGGCTGATCCTGAGCTGTATCGTGACAAGGAAGAGACTGAAGGGTGGCGTCAGCGAGACGCTATCGAGAACTTCGAACAGGTCTTACTGTCACAGGACATGTTGACGCAGGACGAAGCAGACGATATCCGCCGGCAGGCCCAGCAGACGGTCGACGAGGCGGTTGAATTCGCTCGCGATAGCGAATACCCGCCGGAGGAGGACATCTATGCGGACATCTACGATGAAGACACAGGCGACGAGTTGGTGGTCTGGACGTAGGGGGCAAGATGGCTGAGATGACATATCGTGAGGCGCTGCGACAAGCCCTCATCGAGGCAATGGAAGAAGACGAAGACATCTTCGTCATGGGCGAGGATGTCAATAAATACGGTGGTTCCTACGGTGTCACGAAGGATCTGGCCGACCTGTTCGGTGACCGGCGCGTGCGCGACACGCCCATTGCTGAGGCCGGCATCATCGGCGTGGCGACGGGAGCAGCCATGGCTGGCCTGCGCCCCGTGGCGGAACTGATGACCATCAACTTCGCGCTGGTGGCGGCTGATTCCATCATCAACAGCGCGGCCAAAGTCCGCTCCATGTTTGCCGGCCAGTCGTCGGCACCGATGGTGATTCGCACGGTTGGCGGCGCCGGCGCTCAGTTGGCGGCGACCCATTCGCAGAACTTCGAGGCCATGTTCTCCCACATTCCCGGGCTATACGTGATGATGCCGGCTGTACCTTACGATTGCAAGGGGTTGCTGCGGTCCGCGATATTGGTGAACGATCCCGTACTCTTTATCGAGCATGCCAAGCTCTACAACTTGCGGGGCGAGGTGCCAGAGGAGCCGTACACCATTCCCATCGGTCGCGCCGACGTCAAGCGACAGGGCAAGGACGTAACATTGCTCGCTTACTCGGCGATGGTCCACGTGGCGCTCGACGTCGCTGAGAAGCTGGCGGATCGCGGAGTGGATGCCGAGGTGGTCGATTTGCGGTCCATCCGACCACTGGACACCGAGACCATCGTGCGGTCGGTGAAGAAGACAAATCGAGCCGTCGTGGTCGAAGAAAGTTGGCGGTCCTTCGGTGTTGGTGCTGAGGTGGCGACCCGCGTTCAGGAAGAGGCGTTTGAGTGGTTGGATGCACCGGTACATCGCGTATCGTCCGAGGAAGTGCCCTTCGCATATTCGAAGGTGTTGGAGCAGGCAGCGCTCCCCAGCGCGGATAAGGTAATGGAGCAGCTTCGTGAGATGCGGATTTTGTGATCTTGCGGCAGTGAAAGGGGGCTACATTGGCTACTGAGGTCGTCATGCCCAAGATGGGGTATGACATGGAAGAAGGTAAAATTGTCCAGTGGATCAAGCAGGAGGGTGACGAGGTCCAGAAGGGTGACGTCATCGCCGAGATCGAGACGGGCAAGGTCAATATCGAAGTGGAGGCCTTCGACGCCGGCGTGCTGCGCCGCATCCTCATAGGTGAGGGCCAGACTGTGCCGGTTGGTGAGGCCATCGCCTGGATCACTGACGCCAGCGAGGAACTGCCCGATTTCGCAGAAGATGGTCGCGGGGCGCCGGCCGGGGCACAGGCCGAAGAAGCGCCGGCGGAGGTACCCGAACCTGCACCGGCCGAGGCCGAAGAGGAATTCCCACCGGTCGGCGGTGTCAAAGCATCGCCATTGGCCCGCCGCGTGGCTCAGGAGCACGGCGTTGACGTCACGCAGATCGAAGGGACTGGGCCAGGCGGCCGCATCACGCGTACCGATGTCGAGGCCTTCATTGAAGAGGCTGAGAAGGCGCCGCCAAAGCCCGAGGCGCCGGAACGCGTCGAGGTCGCAGTGCCGGAGGTGCTCCCCGACGTGCCCGCCGAGCGCATGGAGCTAACCCAATTGCGCAAGACGGTCGCCCGCCGCATGACACAGAGCAAGACCCAGGCGCCGCACTTCTACGAGACGATTTCCGTCGACATGGGCAAGGCCATGGCGCTCCGGAAAGAGATCAATGAGTACACCCAGGAGCACGAGGATGTCAAGGTTTCGGTGAACGACCTGGTTGTGAAGGCGGCCGCTCAGGTCTTGAGCAAGTATCCGCGCATGAACGCATCGTTTGCCGGCGAGGAAGTCGTGCTACACCAGCAAGTCAACGTCGGCGTTGCCGTGGCAACGGATGAGGGGCTGCTAACGCTCGTCATTCCCAATACCGATGGGAAGAGCCTGTCGCAGATATCGCGTGAGACGCGGGACAAAGTCATGCGCGCCCGCGAAGGCAAGCTGCGCGCCGATGACTTCGAGACCGACGGCACGTTCACCGTCTCGAACCTCGGGATGTATGGCATTGAAGAGTTCATCGCCATCATCAATCCGCCCGAGGCAGCCATCATGGCTGTCGGTGTCGTCAATCCGTCGCCAGTCGTCCGTGACGGGGAGGTCACTGTGGCGCAGGTGATGCGCGTCACCGTGTCCGGCGATCACCGCGTCGTCGACGGCGCCGACGTGGCCGAGTTCCTCGCTGAGTTCAGACGCGTGCTTCAGAATCCGATGGCATTGGTTGTGTAACCAGTGAACAGTGTTCAGTCAATGTCATTAAGTTAACCTGTTCGTAGTAAGGCACGCAGCGTTAGCGGAGTGCCGTTGGGGCCTTAACTAAATGGCATTGAGTGTTTAGTAATCAGTGATCGGTAACAGTCGGTGTCGTAGAGCTAGCCTGGCCGTGAACGACCAGGCTAGCTCTACGAAGCCCCTGTGAGGCTAAAAGCCAGCCCGAAGGTCTTTGTATCGTCGTGCCCTCGTTTACGGCAGCGCGATTGAGACTCGGTAAATCGCAATCCAGGTTCGTAGTCAGCCACGGAGGCGAAGCCGGAGTGGCGTCCCGGCCTCCTGCGGTACCACGACGGCACTCCACTGCGTTCCGGACGGATGTGCGCATCCGCGCTCACTACGAACGGACTTTGCGATTTACGGAGACTGTTAACTGATCACTGATGACTGTTGACTGTTCACTGTTTACTGTTTACTGAAAACTGACGAGGAGGAAATTGAGACGTGAGTGACCGATACGACGTTGTTATCATTGGCGCCGGCCCTGGAGGGTACGTCGCCGGCATCCGCGCCGGGCAGCTTGGCCTGAAGGCCGCCGTCGTCGAGAGGGCTGACGTGGGCGGTGTTTGCCTGAATTGGGGCTGTATCCCGACCAAGGCTTTGTTGAAGAACGCGGAAGTTGCTAATCTAGTACAGAACGACGCGCGCAAGTTCGGTGTCGAGTTCGAGGATGTGCACGTCAACTGGGCGCCGGCCGTCAAGCGCAGCCAGCGAGTGAAACGCCGCCTCGTCAAGGGGGTTGAATTCCTGCTGAAGAAGTATGAGGCCGAGCTTGTCCGGGGTGAAGGCCGGCTCACATCGCCCAACACGGTGGATGTATCGCCCGACGGGCGCGTGCTGGAGGCGGAGAATATTGTCATTGCCACAGGGTCCCACGCCCGTCTGCTTCCAGGGATGGAGGCGGATGGTGAGCGCATCATCGTGAGCCGGCACGCCGTCGAACTGGACAGCGTACCCGAGAAGCTGCTCATCATGGGCGCCGGCGCCGTAGGTATGGAGTTCGCGTACGTCTACAATGCCTACGGAACTGAAGTGACCGTCATCGAGATGCTGCCCGGCGTCCTGCCGTTGGAAGACCCGGAAGTGACGGGGGTTGTAGCCAAAGCGTTCACCAGGAGTGGCATCAAACTCCACACCGGTACGCGCGTTGAGGATCATGAGGTCACCGATGACGGTGTGAAACTGACCGCGGTGAATGAAGACGGGGGCGAAGTTCAGTTCGAAGGTGATCAACTGTTGGTGGCCATTGGGCGTGCCCCGAACACTGAGAGCTTGGGCCTGGAGGACGTCGGTGTCGAGACTAAGCGGGGTTTCGTCGAGACGAACCGAATCTTGCAGACCAATGTGGGCAGCCTGTATGCGGTCGGTGATGTCGCCGGCGCGCCGATGTTGGCGCACAAGGCGATGCACGAAGGGGTTGCCGTCGTGGAGCACTTGGCCGGCATGGATGCGCACGCGCCCGATGCGACCTTCATCCCGAGTTGCACCTACTGCATTCCGCAGGTTGCCAGTGTCGGCATGACGCAGGAGCAGGCTGAGGAGGCCGGCTACGAGGTCGAGGTGGGCCGGATCCCGTTCCAGGCTATCGGCAAGGCGCTGGCCATCGATGAGCGCGAAGGTTTTGTCAAGACCATCGTCGACAGACGATATGGTGAGATCTTGGGGGCTCACATCGTCGGGCCGGATGCGACGGAGATGATCCACGAATTTGCTCTGGCACGACGGGCCGAACTGACGCCACACGAAATCATTGCCACCGTTCACGCGCACCCGACGTTGCATGAGGCGGTCCATGAAGTGGCACTGGCCTCCATTGGATCACCGATCCATGCGTAAACTCGAGTTTGCGTAATGATCGCCCGCTGCTGTGGCCGGTCTCCTGACCGCGCCACCCGCCGTGGCACGGTCAGGAGACCGGCCACAGCAGCGGAGAGGGCGGCAGCCTGAGTAGTTACGAAACACCAACTGATAGGGAGGAAACAAGCATGAGCATTCCTGAAGACTTGCGCTACAGCGAAGAGCATGAATGGGTCAAGGTTGAGAGTGATTTGGTCCGCATCGGCATCACCGATTTTGCCCAGCATCAGCTTGGCGATGTTGTCTATGTCNAGCTGCCGGCGGAGGGAGACAGCTTCGATTCTATGGAACCCTTCGGCGTCATTGAATCGGTCAAGGCTGCCTCGGATCTGTATGCGCCCGTGACCGGCGCCATCGTCGAGGTCAACGTTGGGTTGGAAGATGCCCCGGAGCTTGTCAATGAAGACCCTTACGGGGAGGGCTGGATGCTTGTCGTAGAGCCCGGTGATGTGTCCGAGGTGGAGAACCTTCTGTCAGCAGACCAGTATTCGGATCTGATCGAAGAAGAGGAGTAGTGCGTGCCAGGAGGCAAGGAGAGAAGCAGCGGTCTTAAGCTACCGATGAGTCTACGTAGAGCCCTTCTGCCTGGCCGTCTTGCTTGTGTGTGCCGGCGATCGGGTTGGCTGTTGACCGCCGGCCAGTGGCGTCGATTCGCCGGTGTCTTGCTGCTAGCGGCCTTCGGGCTGGTCTCCGTACCGTTGGCGAATGCGCAAGGAGCGAATGCGCAAGGAACGACAGCGCCGGCTATCGAACAGTTGGAGGTTGATCTCTGGCCCGAGTACGACGATGTGCGCTTGCTCGTGATCTACAAGGGCGATCTGGTGACGCTGCCTGACGAACCACTCCGGTTCCCCATTCCGGCCGATGTGGAGGTCAACGCGGTCGCCTACCTGAATGAAGAGGATCGGCTCATCAGCCTCGACTGGGATTCGTCCGTGAAAGGTGATCGACAGGTCATTGCCTTCACACCGCCAGCGACGAATTTCCAGTTTGAGTTCTACGCCGATGTCATCAGCAGTGGTCCAGACAAGTCATTTGCCATCGAGATCGACGTTAATGGCCAGACGGTGAATGAGCTGGGGCTTGTAGTTCAGCAGCCGGCTGGTGCACCGAATCTGCAAGGCGATCCACCGCTGTCGGAACCGGTGGTCGGATTTCAGGGCTTGAGTTATTACACGCGCCGGCTTCAGAACTTAGAGCCAGGCACAGTAGTGCGCCAGGTGGTTACGTATACTAAGACCGACGATGCACTCACGGTCGCTCAGGTTACACCATCGGTGTCCGAGGCCGTTGAGATCGATCCACAGCCCACCGTCGTCTCGCCTGAGCCTGCGTCTGGGACGAACCTGGCCGGCCGTTCAATGACACGATTCTGGTTGCCGGTCGGTGCCACGGTTATCATCGTCCTGGGATTGGCCTTCATCGGTTTGGGGGCGTGGCGGGCGCAACGGGCGGATGTGGAGCCGCCGCAGCCGGCGAGATCACGACGCAGCCGCCGTACAAGACCTCAGGCAACACCCCCCAGCGAGGGGCTGGTGAAGTTCTGCCACCAGTGTGGCACTGTCTTTGAGTCGGGAGATCGCTTCTGTGGCGAGTGCGGCGCCCGGCGCCGAGGCACGTGAATTGTAATTGGACATACCAAATATTGGTTGACAATTCAGTATACTAAATATATAATTTTCAGGTGACTAGTCAGGCGCTTCGTGCCTGCACGAGGAATATACAGACAAGATGGGGGTGTGGAGGGCGGCCGCCCCCCACACCCCCATCTTTTCCGCATTTCTCAACTGCGAGGGCGATAGCCTGAGTAGTTGCCGCCGTAGAGATACAAAAGAAGGATAGAAGGAGAGAGGGTAATGCCAGCAGAGAAATCCGAAGAACTAGCGCGGGGTTTGGCAGGTGTCACTGTTGCCGATACAGAGATGAGTTTCATCGATGGCGAGGCGGGCGTTCTACGCTATCGTGGAATCCCCATTGAGGATCTTGCAGAAAATGCCAGCTATGAAGAAGTCGTCTACCTCCTGCGGCAGGGTGAGCTCCCAACAGCTACCCAGCTCGATGAGTTCAAGGCCAACCTGGTGAAGTGCTGCCGGACGGTACCCGATGAGGTAATCGACGCCGTTCGCCACTTTCCGTCCGGCGCTCACCCTATGGCGATCCTGAGAACCGCCGTCTCCCTGCTCGGGCTGCACGATCCAGGGGCAGAGGTGGAGACCCGCACAGCGAACGAGGCAAAGGCCACGCAGCTCATGGCGGGTATTCCTACACTGATTGCTCTCTACGAGCGCGTCAGGAACGGCCAAGAGCCGGTGCCACCTAGCCAGGAGTTAGGTCATGCAGCGAACTTCCTCTACATGCTCACGGGTGAAGACCCCAATGAGGTGGCCGTGCGTGCAATCAATACATATCTGGTCTTGCTGGCTGACCATGGGTTCAATGCTTCGACTTTCACAGCGCGCACCATTGCGTCAACCGAATCTGACATGTACTCGGCGATTACGGGGGCCATCGGTACTTTGAAGGGACCGCTGCACGGTGGTGCGAATGAGCGGGTGATGAAATCACTCTTTGAGATTGAAAGCCCTGACAAAGCGAAAGCCTGGGTCGACCAGACACTTGACAAAGGGCAACGCATCATGGGGTTTGGCCACCGGGTGTACAAAACGCTTGATCCGCGTGCGCGCATCCTGCGTCAGTATGCCGAGGCTCTGGCCGAGGAGCCCGATGTCGGGAAGTGGGTTGACGTGGCGATTGTCGTGGCCGACGCTGCCGAGGAACGGTTGAGTGCCAAGGGGATCTGGCCCAACGTTGACTTCTACTCGGCGCCAGTTCTCTACTCGGCCGGCATCCCCGTGGATCAGTTTACGCCCATCTTCGTGATGAGCCGCGTGGCTGGCTGGACGGCCCACGTTCTGGAGCAGCAAGCCGACAACCGCCTGATCCGGCCGCGGGCCAAGTATGTGGGACCCAGAGAGCAACCGTACGTTCCGATGGGGGAGCGCGCCTAGGGACTTCCAGGTGAGTAACGCTAGCATGATTGTCAAGCATTTGACGACCGGGCCGCTTCAGGTAAACACGTACATCGTGGGCGATGACGCTACCCGCGATGCGGTCATCATTGATCCCGGAGGCAACGCCGACGAGATTTTGCGCAACGTTCAAGAGGCAAAGCTGACGTTGCGGCGGATCATCAACACCCACGCGCACTTCGATCACGTGGGTGGCGTGGCCCCGTTGAAGGAGGCAGCCGGCGTCCCCTTTGCACTGCACCGCGCTGAGCTGCCCCTACTGGAGAACTACCGCAGTCAACTGGCATACTTCGGTATCTCGGCCGGCGAGCCACCAGCTGTCGATGAGTACTTGGAAGAAGGCCAGGAGATCGAAGTCGGCGAGATAGTGCTGCGGGTGCTGTTCACGCCGGGCCATTCACCCGGCCACGTCACTTTCCTGTACGATCCAGCCGAGTCCGGCGGAGGCCCGCGCGTCGCCTTCTCGGGTGATGTTCTCTTTCGGGGCGGTATCGGGCGGACCGATTTGCCAGGCGGTGACCACGAGCGCTTGATGCGCAGCATTCGCGAAGAGCTTTTTCCGCTCGGCGATGAGACCACCGTCTACCCTGGGCACGGCTCGTCAACGACGATTGGGCGTGAAAAACGAACCAATCCGTTCTTATAAGGACGAGGCAACAATCATGGACATCAAAGTTCGTCTGTTCGCCATGTATCGCGAGGCCGCCGGCGCCAGTGAGCTGTCCTGGGAGCTCGCCGAAGACGCCACGCTGGAGGACCTGTGGCGAGGGTTACGGGAAGCGTACCCGGAGCTGCCAGAGGTGAAGCCGGCGGTGGCCGTCAACATGGAGATCGCGGCGTTGGAGACCCCGCTGCATGCCGGCGACGAGGTGGCATTCTTGCCGCCGGTCAGTGGGGGCGACCGAAAAAGACAACGTGTGCCATGTTCAGAATAGTCAGCGAACCCATCACTACAGGACAGTTGATTCAGGCTGTGGAAGACCCGGGCGCCGGCGCCATTTGCACCTTTCACGGCGTCGTGCGCGATAACAACTTGGGTCGTGAGGTGGACTACCTGGAATACGAGGCCTACTCCGAGATGGCGGTCCCGGCCATGGAGCGCATTGCTGATGAGGTGCACCGGCGTTGGGACGTCATCAACATCGCCATTGTACACCGGGTGGGCCGGCTGGAGATTGGTGAGGCCAGTGTAGTCATCGCCGTCTCATCGCCGCACCGCGTCGAGGCCTTCGAAGCCTGTCACTACGCCATTGATCGTCTCAAGGAGCGTGTGCCGATTTGGAAGAAAGAGGTCTGGGCCGACGGCGAGGAGTGGATCGAGGGCTCAGTCATCAGTGGACAGTAGACAGTGAACAGTATCAGTGGGTCCAATTTTCTGCTCGCGGCGGATGACAATCCGCCGCTCCCGATCCCTGGATGCCTGCCGCTAGCGGCAGGCATCGGTGCAGGCAATCGTTGCAGGTAAGCGTTCAGGGAGTAGGTCAGAAACCAGGTTTTTTGGCGCTTGTCAGACCAGATGGACTTCAATCTAGATGCTTTTCTGGAGCCAGAGTGATTTCTCTGACGGGAAAAACCTGGTTTCTTTGCCCCAGGTGAACGCTTACTTTTGATCTACTGAGTATAGTGGTAAGAGGAACGTAAGGTCATGGATGTTACAACACAGCAAGGGTTTGTTCAAGAGGTCGAGGCCGATGCGGTGATCGTGAACTTGTTCGAGGGCGTCAGTCAGCCGGGCGGCGCGACCGGTGCAGTCGATGGCGCGCTGGATGGAGCCATCACCGATCTCATAGCCGGCGGCGATTTCAAGGGCAAGCTAGGCGAGACCGCCGTGCTCTACGCGCGCGGTGCGATGCCGGCACCCCGGGTGGTCATCGTCGGTTTGGGTAAGTCCGGCGACTTCGACCTGGAAGGCGTCCGCAAGGCGTCGGCGGCGGCCGCGAAGCGCGCCAAGAAGCTCGGTGTAGAGCGTCTGGCGACAATTGTGCACGGCGCCGGCATTGGCGAGCTCGAGCCCCGGGAAGCGGCTCAGGCCACCGTCGAGGGGGCGTTGCTCGCCACATATGAGTTCAAGGAACTCAAGACGGAGACGGACGAAGACGAGGCGTCGGAACTCGCGCACTTGGTCGTCGTTGAGGCGGATGCCGGCAAAGTTGACGTCGTTCAGGGCGGAGCGCGTGTCGGTGAGATCATGGTGCGGGCGGTGCAACTGGCCCGCGATCTTGGCAATCGGCCTGGCAACGTGGCCACACCGCGCCACCTGGCCGAGACGGCGCAGGAGATTGCCGGCGAGACCGGCCTGCGCTGCGAAATCTTCGACGAGGAGCAGATGCGCGAGTTGGGCATGGGCGTCGTGCTGGGGGTGGCTCAGGGTTCGGAAGAGCCGGCCCGCTTCATCGTGCTGGAGCACAACGCCGGCCGTGATGACCTCGATACCATCGTGTTCGCCGGCAAAGGTCTGACGTTCGATACGGGCGGCATTTCCATCAAGCAGAGCAAGGGCATGGAGAACATGAAGTTCGACATGATGGGCGGTGCGGCTGTCCTGGGCGCTATGCAAGCGGTCGGTGAGCTTGACCTACCACTGCACGTCGTCGGGCTGGTGCCGGCGACGGAGAACATGCCCGGTGGTGCGGCCGACAAGCCGGGTGATGTGCTGACGGCGTTGAACGGCAAGACTATCGAGGTCATCAATACCGACGCTGAGGGCCGCCTCATCCTGGCAGATGGATTGTCCTACGCCCAGCGTTTTGCGCCTGATGCCGTCATCGACCTGGCGACGCTGACGGGTGCTGCGATGGTGGCGCTGGGGCGCTACGCGACGGGAATGTTCACTAACGATGAGGCGTTGGCCGGCCGGCTCAGCGCTGCTGCCGAGGCGACGGGCGAGCGAGTTTGGTTGCTGCCGCTTTTCGATGAGCACAAAGAGGAAGTTGAGAGTGACGTCGCCGATGTGAAAAACGTCGGCAAGGGGCGCTTTGGTGGCGCCAGCATTGGGGCAGCTTTCCTGGCTAATTTTGTCGGCGACTATCCGTGGGTTCACCTGGACATCGCTCCCACCGGGTGGACGGACGAGGCGAAGGGTTACACGACGAAGGGCGCTACGGGCGTCGGCGTCCGGCTCCTGGTTCGGTTCCTACAAGATTGGGGCTGAACGACGAGGCCATGGGGGACCCTTGCGAAGGTTTGCCAATCGCATTCGAGTTGAGGTGCCCCTCACCAGTCGAGATTCGGTCTCTAGCCTAGGCTACACCCAACCTTCGCAAGGGTAGCTGAACGTTTACTTTGTGCCTACACAAGAATAGACCTCTCAACTACGAGGGCGGTAGCCGGGCGATAGCCTGAGCAGTTACGATGAGCCTAGTGCAACAGGATCAAATTCATGACCGTAATCAATTTGCGTGAGATCGATGTAGCCGAGGCGCCACA
>JAANWY010000332.1 GCA_018263655.1 Anaerolineales bacterium
CCCCTTTTTCCGCATTTCGCAGCTGCAGGGCAGTTGCCGGGCAGCTGCCTGAGCAGTCACACCAATTCTATCACAAACAGCTACCGATGACTACTCCGTATCCTCAATTCACTGGATCCAAATTCGTAGTGACGACTTCAGTCGTTCAAAAGGAAACGACGACTAAAGTCATCACTACGACCCAAAACCTGGACGTACTGAAACTCATTGTGCTGACTCTCGTTTGCCTTCTGTCTCTCAGCGTCACGGGGGGCGCAGTCAGTCAAGGCCGTTCCAGAAAAATAAACGTCCCAAAACCCGCCAGTTCCCCCGGGAATTCAAGAGGATTCTGGGATGATTATTTTTCTGGAACTCCTCAAGTACAAGCAGAAACTGGATGGCGGACGGCCTACCTGACTCAATCCGCAATTCGAGATATCGTCATGCTGGAGGATGGGGGCGGCTGGGCTGTCGGAGCAGCCGGCGCCATTCTGCGCTACGATGGCGAGGCGTGGCGAAAGGGGGCGAGCCCTACCGACGAAACGCTCCACGCCGTCGCTTTCGGTTCTGCCATCGATGGCTGGGCTGTGGGAGAGGCCGGCACGGTTCTGCGCTACGACGGCACCGAGTGGCGCCGCAGAAGCGCCCCAACCACAGCCGCTGATGACGTGTACGACATCGCGTTGACTGACGACGGGGCCTGGGCTGCCGGCCGGCGCTTCAACACCGTTACGCGCCAGTTCGAAGGCCTAATCCTGCGCTTTGCCGATGGGACCTGGACCGAAACCGCCATCCCGCAGACCACATCACTGTACGCCGTCGCCTTTTCGGCGCCCGATCAGGGGTGGGCCGTGGGTAAGGCCGGCGCGGTACTGCGGTGGGATGGCAATGAATGGAAGACGGATAGCAGTGCAGACGGGGCGGACCTATACGCTGTTGCCATCACGGGCAGCGACGTGTGGGCCACTGGTGAGGGCGGTGTTTTTATCCACTGGGACGCCGATGGCTCTGAGATGGTGTGGCCACCCTCCGACGTCACGCTGAACGCAGTTGCATTCGCCAGTCCCGACGCCGGCTGGAGCGTAGGATATGGTGGCACGGTTCTGCACTACGACGGGAACACCTGGGCGCCAATGGAACTCGACCTCCCCCTCGACCCGGCTCTTTTTGGGCTATTCGTGGACACCGACGAAACACCCTGGGTCACGGGTGCCGGCGGTCTCATCGGGCGCGTCACGTCAGAAAGCTGGGAGTTTGCTGCGCAGCCTTATTTGGACGTTGATGTCACAAGCATCGACATGCCTGGAGACATTGCCGGCTGGGCCGTTGGCAGCCAACCGCCGCCCGCCGCCACCGAGGGCGTTGTGTTCTGGCGTTACACAGAAGACGGGTGGTGGACCCCGCAACACATTCGTGACGCAATGCCGCTGTTCGACGTTGACATACTGTCGGAGGACGAAGCGTGGGCCGTGGGCCAGGATCACACCGTCGACGATCCGACAGAGGCCGGCATCGTGTGGCATTACGCTGCTGGAGGCTGGCAACCGGCCGAGCCCCCCGAGGTGTCAACCTTGTTCGCCGTGGAAGCCGTCGGCCCCGACGACGCCTGGGCGGCTGGCCAAGATGGATCGCTGATGCACTTCAACGGCGATAACTGGCAAGAGCTCTCAGAGATCGCTGGGAACGTCCACCTGTATGGCCTGCACTTCAGGACAGCGAGCGATGGATGGGCCGTCGGGGAGCGGCTCGACCTCGTCAGTGAACCGCCGCGCTACGAGGCTGTAGCCTTCCACTTCGACGGTGGGACGTGGCAGTCGACGGCTGTACCCGAAACGGCGTGGGAGAAGACCACAGTCTCGATCTGGCGCCCCCGACTCCTGGCAGTCTATGCTCTAGCAGACGACAACGTGTGGGCCGTAGGCAACGCAGGCGCCATTCTGCACCACGATGGCACCGAATGGACAGTGGTGCAAGGGCTTCAAGACTACGGTCTGCTGGACGTCGACTTCGCTAACCCCGTTGACGGTTGGGCTATCGGCACGCGAGGCACCATCCTACGCTACCACGGCGGCAAGTGGTCCCACGGCGACAAGTGGTCACACGTCGACAGCTCAACGACGGCAACCCTGCGCGGCGTCGTGAGCGAACCGTGGGGCGAAGCATGGGTGGTTGGCAGCGAGGGGGCGTTCCTCTACCGCCAAGGCGTTGCCCCGTCGCGCACGTACCTGCCGCTAATCGCACATTAGTTTGACATTGTTAGATTACGTCTCGGTTAGATTACGTCTCGCGATGGGCGAAGGTCTCCTGACCGAGCCCGTTTCGCCTCGGTCAGGAGACCTTCGGCGATCAAAAGGCGGTCGCTGGGATAAATCTAACAATGTCAAGTTAGAAGTCAGTCTATGCCACACAGAATGCGCTATCCAATCGGCCTCCGGGTCATGTTCAGCATCTCTCTGGCCCTGGGTCTGCTCGTCATGCTGCCAGTCACGTTCCGGACGCAAGCGGCGCCGTCCGCCGGCTCACCCGGCACGCCGAAGCTCCCGTCAACCTACATCACAACCACGATTCGGCTGGCCACCGGCGTTCCTCGATGGCCTCGCGCCATGGCCGTTGATGCACTAGGCCTGGTGTATCTAGCCGATGGAGAGCGCGGGACGGTATCTGTGGTGAGTGGCCCGACGTTCGTGGACGTCATCTCCGTCGGACAGGAAGTCGCCGATGTTGCCGTGGACACGAGCGCCGAGTTCACATACGCCAGTGCTCCCGATCCCTACGCACTGTACGAGGGGCACATTGCCATCATCCACGGTGGGGGCGTGGTTGCGCGAGTGTCCGCCAGCGGCCGACCAGGCGTCCTGGCCGCAGACTCCCTGCACAACCGCGTCTACGCCGGTGTAAGCACCGAAGCTCCCTTTAGCGATCAGATCGCTATCCTGCAACGTGATCGCCTTACCGGCTTTCCCAATGTACCGCCTGGAATTGTCGCGCTCGATGTGGATACTGAGCGCGATAGAGCGTACGTCGTCAGTCACGCTGCGGGAGGGGGGCTTTCCCCCAATCTGTCAATCATAAATGGCCTGACGAAGATGAACATGGGTGTAGTCCAGTTGGATCAGATGGGCGTGCCCCGAGACGTAGCTGTCGAGCCTACCACAGGCCTGGTATACGTAGTGGGCCAAACCGCCCATGACGGTGCCGGCACCGTTCTGGTGATCAGCGGCACCCAGCAGATAGCCTCCCCGCTGACGGTTGGTGCGGACCCGCGACACCTGGCGGTCGACCCCCAACAGGGACGGATATACGTCACCAATGCCGGCGACGACACAGTGACGGTGATTGCCGGCACCGACGTCGTCGACACCATCTCAGTGGGGCCTACGCCGGACGCTATCGCTGTCGACCCGGCACGCGACCGGGTATACGTCTCCAATACTGGCGATGGCACGACGACGGTGTTGTCTAGTCACGGTGCGGTGACCACGCTGCCGGCCGGCGGTGGGACCTTAACTGTCGACACGGAGCGTGGCATCGCCTATCTGGCTGGCAATGGACTCGCGGTGGCTCAACACGACAGCCTGTTGCCGTCCAGACCCCCCACGGCCGCTATGCCGTCGCGCCTGGCCGTAAACCCTGAGACCGGATTGGGGTACGTGTGCAACCAGGGCACGGGTACGTCGGACGTCTTTCGGGCTACAGAAGTCATCACATCGCTGAGTTTGAGCAGCACCCCGTGGGATGTGGCAACCGACCCGGTGAGCGGTTGGATCTACGTGGGCCAGGAAGCGGGCCTGACTGTGTTGCACGATGCGACCGCGCAAGCGACGCTCTCTATGTCGGCCCGGGATGTTGCAGTGGACCCGGGGCGTGGCCTAGCCTACGTCGCCGGTGACGACGGGGTGGCTGTGATTAGCGGAACGGACCACGTGGCTACTATTCATCTTGTGTCAGCCCCCCGCTCGGTGGCCGTGAATCACGCGAACGGATACATCTACGCATCGGCCGGCGGTCAACCAGACGGATTCGTAGCGATCATGAGCGGGATGCAGCGTGTTAGCACCGTGACTACGGGTGCAACACCTGGCAAACTGGTGGTTGGCGGCGAGCAGGACCGGGTATTCGTACTGCATCCCGCCCAAGGCCGGCTCTCCGTAATCGAGGGGTCTCGGCGCCGTTTCCCCAACATCTTCCTGCCGCGACCGGCGCTAGACGCGGCTCTCAGCCCCCGAACGGGCGATCTCTACGTCGCCACGCGTGGCCCCCTCGTACTGATTCGGCGCGGCAGCCAGCAACCCATAGACCTCGGAATCAAAGCATTGAGCGTCGCCTACGATGTGAAACGAGATTTGGCCTACGCAACCACCCAGGATGATCACATCGCCGTCCTGCATGACGCGGACGTCGTCGCGATGTTGCCGGCCGGCCACCGACCCGTGAATCTGGCCATTGATTCGGAGAGTGGGCGGGTGTTCGTGGCCAATTATGGGAGCGATACGATCACAGTTCTCGATCGCCAGAGGCCGCCGGATGTGTATCTACCGCTCATTCGACTGGGGGCCGGCGAGTGAATCCGCGGGCCAGAAGCTCAAGCATGCTGAAGCAGTAACCGTTCAAGTGGTCTTGAAGACAGACGCATAAGGTGACCGGCACTTGCGAAATCGGTCCAAGAACGAGCACACGAAGGTCAGCACAGCCACCTATCGTTGAAAACTGGGTTGGAAGTGCCGGTCACCTGAACGCTTACCCGAAACAAACTGATCGCAACAGACTATGTACTTCGACACCCTGACCGTCTCAGCAGTCACCGGCGAACTCCGCGAGCGCATCGTCGGCGGGCGCGTTCAACATATCGTGCTACCCGACGAGCTGTCAATTGCACTCGAGATCTATGCGCATCGCCGGCGCCACTATCTGCTGGCTTCAGCCGACGCGCAATTTGCCCGGGTACATCTGACCGACGAGAAGCCTCGACGGGGCATGGAGACTGAGACCCCGCTGCTCCTATTGCTTCGCAAGTACGTGCGCGGCAGCCATCTGATGGGCATCATTCAGCCTCCGTGGGAACGCATCCTGCACTTCGAGTTCGAGCATCCGGAGGGTCAGACCACACTGACCGTGGAAACGATGGGCCGGCACAGCAACATCATGCTGCTTGATGCACATGAGACGGTGCTCGATGCCGTGAAACGCGTCACGCCCGACATGAGCCGCGTGCGCCCGATCTTGCCCCAGATGGACTACGAACCACCGCCCCCCCAGAACAAACTCACCCCTGACCAGCTCACGGAACTCCGCGTACGCGATATCTTGGACGCGGCGGACCCGGACGATCAACTGTGGCGCGTATTGCTGCGCGGCATAATGGGCCTCAGCCCATTGTCGGCGCGCGAGGTCGCTTTTCGGGTCGCCGGGCAGCCCCGGGGTCCTGTGAGCGCGGTCGAAAGAATCACACCTGTGTTGGACGCGCTGGATGCGCTGGTTGGACCAATCAACACAGGCCAGTGGCACCCAACGCTGGTGCAGGACAACGACGAAATCGTGGCCTTCGCCCCCTATCCGCTGACCCAGTACGAAGAATACGGGCCGGCCAACAGCATCAACACCGTCGTCGACGCGTACTACGCTCAAGAGATCGGCCGCGACGCCTATGCCGAAGCGCGGAGCAACGTCCAGACACTGATCGACAACGCTCGCGACAAGCTGGAGCACCAACTGCAATCACTGCAGCGCGCCACAGTCAGTGAAGGGGAAGTGGAGCGGCTGCGCCAGAGCGGGGAGCTGATTCTGGGCTATCAGTGGCAGATCGAGCCGGGCCAGACGGTGCTCGAAGTGCCGTACGACATCGACGGCGAGCCGCTGGAGATTAAGGTTGATCCAGGCAAGACACCGGTGGAGAATGCCCAGGCCTATTTCGAGCGCTACGAGAAGGCCAAACGCGCGGCACAACGGGTTCCGAAGCGCATCGCGAAGACCAAACTGGAGCACGCCTACCTGGATCAGTTGGAGACAGACCTGACGCTGGCCGAGAGCCGGCCCGACATCGACGCGGTGCACGAGGCGCTCGTGGATGCCGGCTTCGTCCCAGAAAAACGCCGGCGCAAGCCCTCTGGCCGCAGCGAGCCTATCCACGCCGAGATCGAGGGCTTCACGGTGTGGATCGGGCGCAACGCACGCCAGAACGACCTGGTGACGTTTAAGCGGGGCGCTGCCAACGATCTCTGGTTACACGCCCGAGGCATCCCGGGGGCGCATGTGATCATCAAGCGCGCCGGCCGCGACATCTCCGAGCGGGTCGTCAAGCGGGCCGCCCAGCTAGCCGCCTACCACTCCAGCGCTCGCGACGATGCTCACGTCAGCGTGGACGTCACCCAAGTGCGAAACGTGCGGCGCATCAAAGGTGGCTCCCGCGGGCAGGTGTTGTACACCGACGAGCGCACTTTACACATCGAACCGCAAAAGCCAAAGACCAGGGAGTAGGTGTTGGCGTGGTTGCCCAACAGCGGACGCCTTTCGCCTCGGTCAGGAGACCTTCGGCGACCAAAGCTTGCCGAAGGAATGTCGGGTAGTGTCCCTTGACAATTGAGAAAAAATAGAGCATGCTATCAGCAAAAGTTTAGGAGGATACCTGATGAAGCTGATAGGGTAGTGTTCAAACCGAACAAATGAGCTAGGGTTTTACACTGGACACTTTAGCTCATCGGTGATAATCTTGTAGTATAAGGGGATTCCAGAATTTAAAACCTCCCAAAAACCCAAGATTTCTGAGGGAAACAGGCCATTTTTGGGAGGTTTATTTCCCTGGAAGTCCCTAATAATCAAACAATTGGGCCGGCCCCCAACCAAGGCAACCGGCCCAATCACCAGAACCACAGCACCTTTACAATCGAAAAGGTACAGTGTGTGGACCCGGTAGGATTTGAACCTACGACCGACCGGTTATGAGCCGGTTGCTCTAACCACTGAGCTACGGGTCCAAGCTAGAGCGGGCGAAGGGGATCGAACCCTCATAACCAGCTTGGAAGGCTGGGGCTCTACCATTGAGCTACGCCCGCCTGAATAATTGTGAATTGTTAACGATATCTACACAGAGAAACAGCTCACAATTCACAATTGACAATTCACAATTAACAAGGTCGGGGCGCCCGGATTCGAACCGGGGACCTCAGCGTCCCAAACGCTGCGCGCTGAACCGGACTGCGCTACGCCCCGCACAAAAATAAGTATAGCCGAAATGCCCGAGGGGGTCAAATTCTGGTCGCAGAGCAACCTGGAGCGTGTCACTACGACCCCATTCGGACGTGTGATACAGAAGCAATTTTGTAAGCGTTCAGCTACCCTTGCGAAGGTTAGGAAGAACCTTGGCAAGAGGCCGATTTTCGACTGGCGAGGGGCACCTCAACCCGAAAGCGATTGGCAACCCTTCGCAAGGGTCCCCACTACCTGAACAGTTACGCAATTTTGACCTTGGTGTGGTAGATTATGGGTGTGACGGTGAGCTTACCGACATCGGGAAGGCGACCATTTTCTCAGTTGAGAGGAGTGTAAGATGGCATTTCGATTGTTGGCCGGCGGCTGGCCTGATACGACGGATGTACCCGTCGAAGCGACTGACGAGGAACGAATCGAGGCCCTGATCGAACTGCTCGATGCCTACGTCGAGTATTATCATGGTGGTCAGGTCGAGTTGGTGGATTTCGATGGCGAAACGCTCAAAGTTCGGCTCGGTGGGGCATGCGAAGACTGTCCGCTCTCCGAAGTCACCCTTCATGGCTGGGTCGAAGGGACAGTACGCCAGTTCTTCCCCGGTCTGCAGCACGTCGAGGCCGTGTAGTCTGAGCGGGAGCAGGCGTGCTGAGGAGCAGAGGGGCAAGGGGGAAGAGGGGTGGGGTGAAAGACCCAATCAGAGGCTCAGTAGGCCCAAATTCGTTCTGCGGGGATCTGGCGATCCAGGCCGAGCAAAATTGGATCTACTGAGACCAAGAATCGAGCACCCGTGCCCAAGGCAATACTGCTCACCGGCCGGCCCGGCGTCGGCAAGACGACGGTGGTGCGCCGCGTCGTCGAGCGACTGGGTCAGCCCGCCGGCGGCTTCTACACCCGCGAGCTGCGTGAAGGCGGCCGGCGTGTCGGCTTCGAGATCGTCACGCTGGGCGGCCAGACAGCAACGTTGTCCCACGTCGATATCGAGAGCCGGCAGCGCGTCAGCAAATACGGCGTGGATGTGGCGGCTCTGGACCGCGTGGGCGTGCCGGGCATCCGTCGAGCAGTGAAAACCGACGCATTGGTCGTTGTGGACGAAATCGGCAAGATGGAGCTTTTCTCAGACGCCTTCAAGCAGGCTGTTCTGGATGCATTGGAGAGTGAGAGCTCCATCTTGGGCACCATCACGCAGGGCCGGCACCCTTGGGCCAACCGAATCAAGCAGCGCGATGACGTGGAAGTGCTCAAAGTCACGGTCCAGAACCGGGACGCGTTGGTTGATCAACTTGTAGGGCGGCTCGGGCACGCCGAATAACGCCCGATTCTCGATATGACTGCGTGTTGCGTGGAAGTTGGTAACGGAACACGGAGTACACAACACGTCGGATTCCTGACCGGTCAAATACCCGAGCACAAGCAGCCTCAGCCGAGAAACGTTCTGCCCCCATCCACCATGATGATTTGCCCGTTGACGTAGCCGGCGAGGGGGGAGGCCAGGAAAACGACCAACTGGGCTACGTCCTCCGGCTGACCGATGCGCCCCACCGGAATCTGCTGCACCAGTTTCTCCTCCCGCTCCTGTGGGTCAGGATAACGCCCTCGTAGGAAATCGGACTCGATGACGGCCGGGGCGACAGCGTTGACCCGCAAGCCGTGGGGCGCCAGTTCCCGGGCCATGGCTCGCGTGAGGCCGTTCACGCCACCCTTCGAGGCTGTGTAGTGAGGTCCACCACCACTACCGCTCAACACCGAGGCGGAGGAGATATTGATGATGCATCCCTCTCCGCGCGACACCATGTGGGCTGCAACCGCTTTGGCACAGTGGAACATCCCCGTCAGGTTTACGGCCAACGTCCGTTCCCATTCCCCCGGTGACAGCTCGAGCAGCGACCGAACAGACGTGATGCCTGTGTTGTTGACCAGGATGTCCAGGTGGCCAAAATGCTCGATGACAGTCCCCGCCATCTCTTCCACGGCTGGGAAGCCGGCGACGTCGGCTTGAACGGCCAAGGCCTGCCGGCCCATCTGCTGGATGGCCGTCACTACTTCTTCAGCTTCCTCCTGATGTTCGAAGTAATTGACTGCCACGTCAGCGCCGGCTTCGGACAGCGCCAGGCTGATGCCCCGGCCAATGCCGCGCGAGCCGCCGGTGACCAGAGCTTTCTTCCCTATCAGATTAACAGTAATCATCCTCTCTCCTCCCATTTCTCATCCATTCCAAATCTCCATCGGCGTACGTCCACCATCTACCACAATGGTTTGCCCGTGGATGTAACCAGCCTGCTCACTGGCCAAGAAAACAGCCAGGTTGGCCACATCCTCCGGCTGCCCCATTCGCCGTAGGGGGATTGCCTCAGTCAGAGCGGCTAGTTCGGCTTGGCTGTAGAGGGTCGCGAGGACGGGGCCGGCAATGGTTCGGGGGGCGATGCCGTTGACGGTGACACCGGCGCCGGCGCATTCTCGGGCCAACGCGCGCGTCAAAGCATCCAACGCTGCCTTAGAAGCAGCGTAATGCGCCCCTCCGCCGCTGCCGGTGATTGCCGAACCGGAGGAGATGTTGATAATGCGGCCGGCTGGACTGGATTGCAGTTGAGGCAATAACGCCCGGCCGAGGCGATAAGCGCCCGAGAGATTGACGTCCAAGGTCCGGGACCAGGTCGACGGCTCAAGCTCTAAGAAAGACACTTTGGGGACAATGCCTGCATTGTTGACCAGGATATCCAGTTGATTCTCCGTATCGGTGAGGTGGGAAACCAAGCGCTGAACGTCCGCTGTACTGGCAACGTCAAGCGAGACAAACGTAGCAGAGCCTCCGTCTGCTCGAATTGCTTCGACTGTCGCCACGCCGGCCGGCTCATCGATGTCACCGATCAGGACGTCAGCGCCGGCCTTGGCCATCCGCCGAGCAATGGCTCGACCGATGCCGGACGCGCCGCCGGTGACGAGAGCCAGCCGGCCCGCAATTGAGAGATTCATTGCCTCAGGTGGTTATCCTTACTCATCGACCGATAGCACTGTACTTGAAGACACGCTCGATGTCAAATTGGGGCATATTTAGCTCAATTTGGCCGGAAAAAGTCTTGACAACGCGAAGGAATATGAGTATACTGTATTCAAGGATTTGATAGTGCATTCACATTCGTGAATCATGTTCGTGAATCATGTTCGTGAATCATGTTCGTGAATCATGTTCGTGAATCATGACCTCAGACCGCCTGGAATTGCTGGCCCAGGTTGCCACCTGGTACTACGAAGAAAATCTGGGCCAAGGAGACATCGCCGAAAGAATTGGCCGATCTCGCTCCATGGTTTCACGGCTCCTGCAAGAAGCCCGTGAGCGTGGTCTGGTAGAGATCCGCGTACACTACCCACTCAAGACGGACACGGAACTCCAACAACGTCTATGTGAGGCCTTCGATCTTTCCGAAGCCCGTGTCCTGGCCGAACCACCGAATCAGTACGAAGAGCTTCTGCGTCGTCTCGGTGAGCTAGGAGCTCGCTCTCTCTACCAGCGTCTCCACGACGGGATTCGGATCGGCGTTGGCTGGGGGACAGCGCTCCACGAGATAGTGCGTGCAATACAAGAATCCCCCTTGCAGGAAGCCGTCGTTGTGCAATTGATCGGCTCCCTTGGGTACGGCGACCCTCTCGTAGATGGCCCGGAACAGGCTCGCTGGCTGGCTCAGAAATTGGACGCGACACATCGTATTCTGCACGCTCCCCTCATCGTAGAGAACGAGGACATTGCTCAAGCACTGCGACGGGAGCGCACGGTTGCCGAAACCCTGGCTTTGGCCCGTCAAGTCGAGGTGGCATTGGTCGGGATCGGCACGGTGGATCCCCCCCTGTCCAGTTTGCAGCGGGCCGGCTACTTGAGCGAATCTGATTTGATGTCACTGAAAAAGATCGGTGTCGTCGGTGATGTTGTGGCCCGTCAACTCGATGAGCAGGGCCAGCCGGCAGGCGATTCTTTTAACGAGCGCGTGATCGGAATTGACCTAGATCATCTTTGCGCCATCCCGACCGTAATCGGCGTGGCCGGCGGTGTCGTAAAAGCGCCAGCCATTCTGGCCGCCCTGCGCGGTGGCTACGTCGATGTGCTAGTGACTGATGCAACGACTGCATTGAAAGTGCTTACTCTTCATGACGACCATTCAACGGAGTTCAATGATGCTGCATGATGTTCCGGATGACGTTCCGGATGACGTTCCGGATGACGTTCCGGATGACGTTGTCCAACCCCCGACGCAATCAATTGTAGACCTCTCCTCCGACCGCCTCGTCGAATTGCTGCGTCAGATGTATCTGATTCGGGCATTTGAGGAGACGGCGCATCAGCTCTACTTCGCCGGCAAGGTCCACGGGACGATGCACCTCTACGTCGGCGAAGAGGCGGTGGCGGTCGGAGCGATTGCCGCTCTCCGGCCCGATGACTACATCACCTCCACCCATCGCGGTCATGGCCATGCTATCGCCAAGGGCCAAGATGTGAACGCCATGATGGCCGAGCTGCTGGGCAAGAATACGGGCGTCTGTCGCGGGCGCGGCGGCTCCATGCACATGGCCAACCTGGATCTGGGGAGCCTGGGCGCCAACGGAATCGTAGCCGGCGGCATACCTCTGGCCGTGGGAGCCGGCCTCGGCAGGCAGTTGCAACGGCTGGATCAGGTCGTGCTGTGCTTCTTCGGCGATGGGGCGGCCAACACGGGTAACTTCCACGAATCGCTGAACATGGCGGCCATCTGGGATCTACCGGTCGTATTTCTCTGTGAGAACAATCAGTACGCCATGTCCATGCCGGCCAACAAATCAATCGCCGCGCCTCGCGTGGCCGACCGCGCTGCGGCCTATGACATTCCCGGTGAGGCGGTTGATGGCATGGATCTATTGGCCGTCTACCATGCAGTGAAAGAAGCGGCCGAGCACGCCCGCCATGGCGAAGGACCAACCCTCCTGGAGGCCATCACCTACCGCTACAAGGGACACTCCAAGAGCGATGCGCAAGTCTATCGCACGAAGGAAGAAGTGGCGGAATGGCAAGAACGAGACCCCATCACTAAGTTCCGAAGTTGGTTGATTGAGCAGGGATACCTTACGCAGACCGAGGCTGAGGAGCTGGCGTCACAGGCAGACGCCGAGATCGAGGAAGCCATCGCCTTTGCCGAGGGTAGCTCAGAGCCCACTGTGGAAAACCTGCTGGTCGATGTCTATGCAGAAGAGCCGGAGGTGATGGCTAATCCCGATGAGGTCTTGCCGGCTTGGGTCCGGTCGACATTTGGCTCGACCACGCCCATCGCGCCGGCAGTAGGGGACCGGAAGATCACGTATGC